>NZ_JBFRCU010000064.1:0-43468 GCF_052113205.1 Inquilinus sp. YAF38
GGATTGGCGGCCTGGTTCGCGGCGGCGCGGTCGGCCAGCGCCAACTCGGTCTTCAGCTCGGCGATCTTGCGGTCCATGGCGTCCCGCAGCGTCTTCGAGGTGTGATTGCCGAGATGGACGCGCTTCTGCTCCAACTCCTGCAACTGCTTCTGCTTTTCCTCGCGGTTGCGGCGAATCGGGGCGCCGTCGGACCGCTGTCCGTCAAAAGAACGCATAACTGGCCCTACACTGGGTTTTCGAGAGGATGCCATGGGCACGGCCCGAGGCCGCACCGCATCCACGGAAGCGCTGGCCTAACCGATCCGGGGGCCATCGTGCAAGCTGGTATGTCGTCCATCCTCGCGCTAGGGTCGCTGCCTTACGACGGAGGGGCGGGGACGTGAAGCCATCGACACGCAGCTTGCGACTCTGGCGCGCCGCGGGCCTGGCGCTGCTGATCGGCCTGTTCGCCACGGTCCCGGCAGGGGCCGGCCCGAAGGACCACCGCTTCCGCATCACCGACGAACTCGGCCCCGACCAGGTCGAGGAGCTGATCGCGGTCGGCATCGACGGCCGCACCATCGGCGTCCTCCACGTCACCAAGGACGACCCGGTCGCCGAGCTGCAGGTCAAGGTGCCGGCCGGGCGGACGGTGCGCTACGAACTCTGCGGCTTCCTGGTCGTCCAGACGCCGGAGGGCGGCCGCCGCCAGCACCCGATCAACCACACCGGCACGATCGCGGATGCGGACGGGCGCGAGTTGCGCGCCTTCAACCAGAACAACGAGGTCTTCTACCTGCAGGACGGCGCGCCACAGGACGCCGGCGCAGCGAAGACCGCGATCGTCGGCACCGGGCAATGCGCCCAGCCGGTCGCCTGACGCCAAGACCACGATAGGTAGGACGGAAACAGCCATGCAGACGCCCTGGGTCGCCGATACGGCGCGCTACGAGACCGCCCGATTCCGCCGCTCCGGCCGCAGCGGGCTGCAGCTGCCGGAGATCTCGCTCGGCCTGTGGCAGAATTTCGGCGGGGTCGATCATGTCGAGACCGGACGCGCCGTGCTGCGCCGCGCCTTCGACCGCGGCGTCACCCATTTCGACTTGGCCAACAATTACGGCCCGCCCTACGGCTCGGCCGAGGAGAATTTCGGCCGCATCTTCGCCGCCGACTTCCGGCCCTATCGCGACGAGCTGCTGATCTCGACCAAGGCCGGCTACGACATGTGGCCGGGGCCCTACGGCAATTTCGGCTCGCGCAAATACCTGGTCGCCAGCCTGGACCAGAGCCTCAAGCGCATGGGGCTCGACTATGTCGACATCTTCTACTCGCACCGGCTCGACCCCGAGACGCCGCTGGAGGAGACGATGGGCGCGCTCGACCACGTCGTGCGCCAGGGCAAGGCGCTGTATGTCGGGATCTCCTCCTACTCGCCGGAGGCGACGCGCCAGGCCGCAGCGATCCTCAAGGATCTCGGCACGCCCTGCCTGATCCACCAGCCCTCCTATTCGATGCTCAACCGCTGGGTCGAGGACGGGCTGCTCGACACGCTGGAGGAGCTCGGCATCGGCTGCATCGCGTTCTCGCCGCTGGCGCAGGGCATGCTGACCTCGAAGTACCTCGACGGCGTGCCCGAGGATTCGCGGGCCAAGCGCGGCCGGTCGCTGCAGTCGAGGCTGCTGTCGGAGGGCAACATTGCCCGCATCCGCGAGCTCGACGGCATCGCCCGGCGCCGCGGCCAGACCCTGGCGCAGATGGCGCTGACCTGGGTGCTGCGCGACCCGCGCGTCACCTCGGCCCTGATCGGCGCCCGCTCGGTGGCCCAGCTCGACGACAGCCTCGACGCGCTGAAGGGCGCGCCGCTGACCGCCGAGGAGCTGGCGGAGATCGACCGGCACGCCCTCGACGGCGGCATCGACCTGTGGCGCGCCTCCTCGACCGCAAAGGCGGCGGGGTAGGGTAATGCGAACGTCGCTGGGATTCCGGCCACGCTGCCGACCGATCTGGGATGAGGTGGCCCGAGGCGGTGAGATCGGGAGCACGCGGTGAATCGGGATTTGGGTGCCGAAGCTCTGTCGCGCGGCGGACGAGGCGTTCCGCCGTGAGATCCACGACGGGCTGAACGTGGTGGAAAGCTGGAACAGCGCCAACGGCTTCATCTTCTCGGCAAGGGCGGCGAGATCGCCTCCAACCGCATGGAAGACCAGGAGATGGCCGTGCTGGCGCTGCACCCGCTGCGGAACTGCTTGGTCTATGTGAGCACGCTGATGCTGCAGCGGATCCTGTCTGAGCCCGGTTGGGAAGCGCGGCTGACGCCGGAGGACTGGCGCGGGCTGACGCCGCTGATCTACGTCCACATCAACCCCTATGGCCGATTCGACCCGGACCTCAGCCGCCGCATGGACTTCGAGCCGCGGATGGCAGCGTGACCGGCCATCCGTCCGACGGTCGGGCAGTGCCGATCAGCCTTCGCCTGACCCCACACGGCCATCTCATCGCGGAAGGCGCTGACGCAGCCGAGATCGCCGGCGCGTCCTCCATGGCGGCGCGCCTGGGCGAAGCGTTCGCCCAGGGCGCCGGACATGGCTTGCTGCGCCTCGGCGCGGGCGAGGTCGGCCAGCCCCTGCCACCAATCCTCGCGTGGTGGCGCGCCTTCGCAGCCCGCTATGTGACGGCACTCTGCCTGCACGCCGGAGGCGCGACGGAAGAGGCCTCGGTCTCAGCAGTCCTCGACGTTCCGGCGCCGGACGAGGCGGACCTCGGCACTCTGGTGCTGACAGCCCCGATGATGATCGGCGCCGAATACCTCACGCCGGAGGTGCTGCGGTCGCTCTGGGCCGAGATCGCCCAGGCGACGGCTGCCTGCCTCGCTGCCGCCGGCACCGACTTGCAGAGCTTCCTGAAGGCGCTCAACCCGGCCTGGAACCTGGTCGGCCGCGTGCATTTCAACCTGGCGGAGAACCGCAGCGATGCGGACAACCCCTTCGCCTTCATGGCCACCTACACCACCCACCTGTCGGCGCAGGCCAGGGCGCAGCACCTGCCGCTCGGCCAGGCCCTGCGCGAATACGCCGGCGCCGCCAACCGGGCCAAGCTGCTGTCACTGCTGCTGCCGGTGCAACGGGCCGCCGAGACCTGCTCCTGGCTCAAGCCGATGATCGACAGGGGGGAGATCTTCCATCCCCTGCGCTGGACACCGGGCGACGCCGCGCGCCTCCTCACCAGCGCCACCGACCTGGAACGAGCCGGGGTGGTGGTGCGCATGCCGGCCACCTGGCGCGCCGGACGCCCATCGCGGCCACAGGTTGCCGCCGTCGTCGGCAGCAACGCTCCTTCCGTGCTCGGCTTGGACGGCCTCCTGGACTTCACGGTCGAGATGACCCTCGGCGGCGAGACGCTGAGCGACCAGGAGATCGCCGCCCTGCTCGCCGGCACCGAAAGCCTCGTGCTGCTGCGCGGCCAGTGGGTCGAGGTCGACCGCGAGCGGCTTACCCGCACGCTGGACCGCTTCCAGGCGGCGGAGGCGCTGGCTCGGCGCGACGGCCTGACCTTCGCCATGGCGATGCGGATGCTGGCCGGCCTCCCCGCGGAGGAGACCCCCGACGACATCACCGCCGACTGGTCGCGCGTCACCGCCGGGCCATGGCTGGCCGCCGCCCTGCAGTCGCTGCGCGCTCCGAACGGCGGTGGAATCGATCCAGGCCCTGCGCTGCACGGCACCCTCAGGCCGTACCAGAAGGCCGGCGCCCAGTGGCTGCACCTGCTGTCCGGGCTCGGCCTCGGCGCCTGCCTGGCCGACGACATGGGGCTGGGCAAGACCATCCAGGTGCTGGCCCTTCTCCTGGCGCAGCGCCGGATGGCCGGCGCTGCTGCACCTCCTTGCCTCCTGGTGGCTCCCGCCTCGCTGCTGGCGAACTGGATGGCCGAGATCGAGCGTTTCGCTCCCAGCCTGACGGCAAGGATCCTGCATCCCTCGGCCATGACCGCCGAAGAGATGCGGCAGTTCTCTCCGGAGCAGAGCCAGGAGCTGGACCTGGCAATCACCAGCTACGGCACGCTCTTGCGCATGCCGATCCTGGTCGATATCGCCTGGCGGCTCGTCATCCTCGACGAGGCCCAGGCGATCAAGAACCCGAACGCCAAGCAGACACGGGCCGCCAAGGCCCTGAAGGCTCAGGCCCGGATCGCCCTGACCGGGACGCCGGTCGAGAACGATCTCGGCGACCTCTGGTCGATCTTCGATTTCATCAACCCGGGCCTCCTCGGCACCGCCAAACAGTTCGGCAAGGTCGCCGCCAAGCTCGCCGAACGCGACCACAACCCCTACGGCCCGCTGCGCGAGCTCGTCCGGCCCTACATCCTGCGGCGCATGAAGACGGACAAGTCGATCATCGCCGACCTGCCCGACAAGACCGAGGTCAAGGCCCATTGCCATCTCAGCCGCCGCCAGGCCGCGCTCTATGGCCAGGCGGTAGAGGATCTGGCCGAGACGCTGGAGGCCGCCGACGGCATCCAGCGCCGGGGTCTCGTCCTGGCGACGCTGATGCGCCTCAAGCAGATCTGCAACCACCCCTCGCAGTGGCTCCATGACGACGCCTGGGACGAGGCGGACAGCGGCAAGCTGGCCCGGCTGCGCGAGATTGCTGAAGCGGTGGCCGTCCGGCAGGAGAAGATGCTGGTCTTCACCCAGTTCCAGGAGGTCATCGCGCCGCTCGCGGCCTTCCTCGGCTCGGTGTTCGGCCGCGCCGGGCTCGTGCTGCACGGCGACACCGCCGTCGGCAAACGCAAGGATCTGGTCGCGACCTTCCAGGAGGATGAGACGGTGCCGTTCTTTGTCCTGTCGCTGAAGGCCGGAGGCTCCGGGCTGACCCTGACGGCGGCGTCGCATGTCGTGCATTTCGACCGCTGGTGGAACCCGGCGGTGGAGAACCAGGCCACCGACCGGGCCTTCCGCATCGGTCAGAACAGGAACGTCCTGGTGCACAAGTTCCTGTGCCGCGGCACCGTGGAGGAGAAGATCGACGCCATGATCGACGCCAAGCAGGGGCTCGCCGACGCTTTGCTGGCGAACACCAGGGAAATCACCCTGACCGAACTTTCCGACGACGCCCTCCTGCGGCTGGTCCGCCTCGACCTCGACGCCGCGATGAAGGACTGAGCCTATGTCGCGATACGACGACCACGGCGGCTGGGCCCCCTACGTCCCCGTCGCCGAGCGGCGCCGCAGGGCCGCCCGCGAGGTCGAGACGCTGCGCCGCAAGGGCCATCCCGTCGCGCCGGTGACGATCGAGGGTCGCCAGATCGCCACCACCTTCTGGGGCAAGGCCTGGTGTGACAACATGGAGAGCTATCACGACTTCGAGAGCCGCCTCCCCCGCGGTCGCACCTATGTGCGCAACGGCTCGGTGCTCGACCTGCAGATCGCCCGCGGCAAGGTCACTGCGCTGGTCAGCGGCTCGGAACTCTACCGCGTGGCCATCGCCATCACCGAGATCCCGAAGGCGAAGTGGGAGGCCATCCGCGCCGATTGCTCCACCGGCATCGACAGCCTGGTCGAGCTGCTACAGGGCCGCTTCTCCAAGGGCATCATGGAGCGCCTCTGCCGGCAGAATGCCGGGCTGTTCCCGAAGCCGACGGAGATCCGCCTCTCCTGCACCTGCCCGGACTATGCGTCGATGTGCAAGCACGTCGCCGCGGCGCTGTACGGCATCGGCGCCCGGCTCGATCACGCGCCGGAGCTGCTGTTCCAGCTGCGTGGCGTCGACGGCGGCGATCTGGTCGCCCAGGTCGACGCATCGTTGCCGATCTCGATCACGGACGTGACCGCCGACAAGGTGCTGGCCGCGGATGACCTCTCAGCGCTGTTCGGCCTCGACATGGCCGAGCAGCCGGCCGCGCCGCCAGAGCCGCCGTTCAAACGGCGCGAGCCCAACTCCCCGGCCCCGAAAGGTCGCCAGCCTGCCGCCAAGGCAAACCGGGCCAAGACGCCCGGCAATCCCGACACACCGTCCCTTATCCTCACTGTGGACGTATTCATCTCCGCTGCCGCGTCCAACGTCCTGGGCGTGGTGGTCGCCGATGGCGGCAGCCCCAAGCGCGACGTCACGACCACCCTGGAATTCGACTCGCAAACGCTCGGCGAGGCCCTGGCCCAGGCCCGGGAGTTTGTCGAACGCGGCATCGACGACCTGTTCGGCCCGCAATGGACGCGCTGGTTCCAAGCCTCTTATGGCTGGCAGCTCTCCGAGATCGGCTTCGATCCCGAGACGGGGCTGCACCTCCGTGAGCCGATCCCGCCAGATCCGTCAGCACAGCGGACGGTGGCCTCAGCACACCCAGCCATAAAGCCGCCGCGCAGAGCGCGCGCAAACGGTCGATTGAGCGACCAAAAACCCACCCCAGCAAAAACAAAGACAGCAAAAACAAAGACTTGATCCGCACACAAACCTGTCGCCAAATTGTGCTCAAAGGAAGAGGCAACGCAGTGCTGCTCGTCAGAGGCCGCTCGACGCTTGCCGCCGCGCCTGGACCGCAGTGATAAAGCCGGCATAGCTCCAGCCGAGATGCTTGGCCGAGGTCTGGGCGCCGGTGGCGCGGTCGAACTGTTCGGAGAGGGCACCGTCGGCCGGGGTAAAGACCTGGACCGTGGCCAGGAAGGCGTCGCCGCGGGCGATGAAGGCGGCGGCCAAGCGCCGGCTGCCGAGATCATCCGCCTGCGGTGGCTCGGCACCCAACACACGGGCAACGAAGCGGTGGTTGTCGGCAGTCAGAGCGAACTCCGTGCCGCCGGCCAGCGCCGCGGCCAGGCGATAGTGGAACTCCGCCGCCGCCAGGGTCGCGATGTACCAAGCGCCGCCGCCGTAGTAGCGGTCCTCACGATATCGACCCAGCGCCGGGGCCGGCCGCTCGGCATTGATCGGGAACAGGCCGGCGAACAGATCCTCCAGCGCAGCGAGCGTCGCCTGAGCCTTCGGGTCGAGCACGCTGTGCGGCTCGGAAGAGAGCCCGGCATGGAGCACGCCGAGGATCACGGCGATGTCGAGGTCGCGGTCCGGCACGCCGGACGCCGCCGGCAGCAGGCTGGCATAGGCACCGGCCTCGGGCCGCCAATGGCCGTCCGCCGCCGCAGCAAGCGCCGCCGAGGCCCCCCGGCACCGCTTGGCAGTCTCGGCGTCGCCTCGAGCCTCCAGCCACTCCGCGCCCCGACGCAGCGCCGCGCATTGCACGACGCCGGTGTAGTAGTCGTGGCCCAGGCTGTCCTCCCAGATCTCGAAGCTGGGCTCGGCGTGATGCGCCAGGACGAAGTCGAGGTCGATACGCAGCAGCGCGGCCGCCTCGTCCCGGACGTCCGGCTCCAGCACCCCGGCCTCCAGGCAGCGCAGCAGGGTCAGAGCCTGCAGCGCCGACCCGTCATGCTGCGGCCGTGACCAGTTCAGCGTGTCCAGCGTGCCGTCCGGATTGACCCGGACCTCGCCCCAGATCCGGTCGCCGGCGACGCCGCGCAGATCGGCCTCGGAGCGGACATGCTGCACGAAATCCGGGTCGACGCCCTGCTTTGGATCGCCGCGGGCCAGCACCGCGGCGCCGGTCAGCCCGCGCAAGCCGAGGCTGAAGCGGATGTAATCCCGGAGATGGCCAGCATCCGCGGCAGGCCGGGTGCCGTCGGCCACCAGGATCCGCAGCGCGTCCATCACCAGCGCCGAATCCCGAAACCAGTGGAAGAAATAGTCCGGGTCGGGGTCGTAGGCGCCCATCACCGCCGAGGCCACGACCGATCCCAGCCGCGGCACTATGCGCTGGCGGAAGGGTGGGCGCTCCTTCACCAGATGGGTGGCGGAGACGCCGAGCGTCAGGTTGCGGGCGGCGACAGCGTATTGCCGATCAAGCCAGCCAACCAATGAAGCTTCGCCCTTTCCATCGGATGTCATCGGTAGTCGTTCACTCCGGCTTCTAAAACCGTCATCGCGAGGAGCGGAGCGACGTGGCGATCCAGAGGATCGATCTCTGGATGGCCACGCCCCTTCGGGGCTCGCCATGACGATGGTGAGCGTAGAGCCTTGATGTTTGCCTCGGCTAGCGCTTGCCCAGATGCGGGCTCTCGAATCCGAGGGTGCGCAGGCCGCGCTGCACGTCCGGGTCGCTCATGAACAGCTTCCACAGCAGCCCGGTGCGGTGGTTCTCGATCATCACCACGATCGGGCCCTGGTCGATCGCCAGATAGGTGTCGGCCACCCAGTCGGCCTGTTCGGAGAAGGCGTCGACGAAGCCGTATTTGTCCCAGATCCGGTCTCCGAGCTTGTCATAGAAGTGCCGCAGCGCCCGCATCGACTGCTCGGGTGTGTAGGGCATCGCCGAGAGCGCCGCGGTCGGGGAGATGACGCCGAGGTCGTTGTCCGGCGCATGCGCCGAATAGCCGCCCGGGGTGTCGCTGGCCGTCAGGCCCCAGCAATCCGGCCCGTAGCCCTTGAAGCCGTTCGGGTTGCGGACGCAATGCTCGTGGTTGATCAGCGTGTGCCGGCGGTTCTGCTCCCAGTAGTCGGCGTACTGATCCTTCAGCCCGCGCGGGTCGAGGCCGAGAAAGGAGTAGTGGCTGAAGAACAGCGGCCCGCCATAGGGCATGCCTAGCGGCAGCTCGATGTCGTAGTAGCCGCGCTGGCTCAGGAAGTACCGGCCGACGGCCCAGCCGCGGTGATAGACCTCGGCATCGATGGCGTAGCGCGGCGAGGCGGCGGCCATGACATAGGTGATCAGGCACTCGTTCCAGCCGCGGATCTCATGGCCCAGGCCCCAGCCGTTGTTGGCGCCCCAGTGCCAGAACAGCACGTTCAGACCGCCGCGCGTGTACCAGCTCCACTCGGTCTCGTTCCACAGCCAGGCGATATGGTTGCGCAGCTCGGTCTCGTCGGCGGCATCGCGGTCGAAATAGCGGCGGGCGGTCAGCAGCCCCTGAAACAGGAAGGCGGTCTCGACCAGGTCGCCGCCATCGTCTTTGCGGCTGAACGAGACGGTGGCACCCGTGCGGCCGTCGAGGAAATGCGGGAACACGCCGTGATGCGATGTGGTGTGCTCGAGGTGGCGGACGATCGTCATCAGCCGCTCGACCGCGGCGGCACGATCGATCCAGCCGCGCTCGGCCGCGACGATGATGGCCATGATGCCGAAGCCGGAACCGCCGGTCGTCACCCAGTCGTTCGGCGCCTTGCCGGCGCGGTCGGTGCGGTCGGGGATCATGCCGCTGACCGGATGAGCCGCCTCCCAGAAGAAGCGGAAGGTCTGACGCTGCACGAGGTCGAGCAGGGCGTCGTCCGACAGCGCCGCGGCGCCCTTCTTGGAAGCGCGGCGGGCCGGTGCCGGTCGTTTGGTCATTCCATCGGGTCTCGGTGGTGGAGCAGGGGGGCGAAGCCGGCGGAGGAGGGGATGGCCCGCCGCGGCGGCCTGCCGATCGGGATCCGGCGCTCGCCCGTGACCTCGTCAGTCAGGTGCAGTCGCAGGACGCGGGTGTAGAAGCCGTTCTTGACCTCGCGCCGGGCGATGGTGATCACCGCCGTCTCCGGCAGCTCGCGCTCGAAGATCGACATCGCCGTCTTCCGCCGCTCCTCGTCCAGCGCGTCGACCATCTCGTCGATGAACACCCATTGCGGCTTATGCAGCAGCAGCCGGGCGAAGGTCAGGGTCTGCAGCTCATCGCTGGTCAGCTCCTTGTCCCAGTTCTTGACCTGGTCGAGCGAGACCTCGTGGTGCCCCATCTCGGTGCGGTTCAGCGCGGCGCAGATCTCGTCGTCGGTGAAGCTGGACGCGTCCATCGGATAGGTTAGGGCGTCGCGCAGCGGGCCGGGCGGCAAATAGGGCCGCTGCGGCAGGAACATGGTGCGGGCCTGAGGCGGCATCAGGATGCGGCCGGTGCCCCAGGGCCACAGCCCGGCGAAGGCGCGGAACAGCGTGCTCTTGCCGCCGCCGGTCCGGCCGACGATCAGCACGTGCTCGCCCGGCTTGATCTCGACCTGCTCGTCGTCCAGCACCGCCATGCCGCCGGCCGACAGCACGCCCAGCTTCTCGAAGCCCAGCGTGTCGCCGGCGCCCTCGGCGATCTCGATCTTGCGCGGCTCGCCGTTCATGGTCTCCAGCGTCACCAGCGTCTCGCGGAAGCTCATCACCCGCAGCAGCGTCGCCCGCCAGTCGGCCAGGTTGCTGAAATTGTCGACGAACCAGCGCAGCGCCTGCTGCACCTGGACGAAGGCGCCGACCGCCACCATCAGCTCGCCGAAGGTCAGGTCGCCGCCGAAATAGCCGGGCGAGGCAACCAGGATCGGGGCGACGATGGTGAACCAGCCATAGCCGGCGGTGACCCAGGTCAGGTTGGTGACGGCGCGGACATAGCGCAGCATCACCACGATGATCCGGTCGAGGTCGCCGTCCAGGCGCCGGCGCTCGTCCGCCTCGCCGCTGTCGAGAGTGATGCCGTCGACATGCTCGTTGACCCGGACCAATGCCGCGCGCAGATCGGCTTCGCGGGCATAGCGTTCGGCATTGATGTTGATCAGCGGCCGGCCGACGCGAAAGCTGACCCAGGAGGCGGCTGCGGCGTAGAGCAGGGCGCACCACACCATGTAGCCGGGGATCGAGATCGGCATGCCGTCGATCTTGAGGGCGATGCCCTGGGACAGAATCCACAGCACGCCGACGAAGCTGATCAGCAGCAGGGTCGACTGCAACAGGCCGATGCCGAGATCGGTCGACAGCTCGGTCAGGTGGCGCGCATCCTCATGGATGCGCTGGTCCGGGTTCTCGCCGATCTCACCGGCTCCGGCCAGGCGGAAGGCGCGCTTCGGCTTCAGCCACTCGCCGAACAGGTCGCGGGTCAGCCCGGCCCGCAGCCGCACCTTGAGCGTCTGGTTGATCCAGACCTGGGCAACGTTCAGCGTCAGCAGCACGCCGGCGATGAAAACGAAGACCACCAGCTGGTGCAGGAAGCCGCTCAGGCTCTTCTGCGCCAGCGCGTCATAGAAGGGCTGGTTCCAGGCGTTCAGCCGGATCTGCGCCCCCGCGGTCAGGGCGATGACGACGACGACGCCGGCAATGAGAACCAGGATGCGCTTCCAGTCGGGCGATGCCCGCAGCGTCCGGAACAGGGTCAGAAGCTGAAAGAGCAGTGTCTGACTGACGATCGAAGGGCCTTGACCACCAGCCATCTGCGACGCCTCGGGCGCCTGTGCCATTGAACCTGTCCGTTCCCTAACGCTTCTTGCGCCCCCTTTCGGGATGCTTGCCTCGATCATACGCATAGACGCGATATCGGTCGTGCACCGAATTGAAGCACCAGGTTTTGTGCGGGGTTGCGCGCCCATCACGACACGCGTTTCGCACGAATGTCGGCGGGAAAGCGGCAGACTCGGCGGGACATCTCCCGGAGATCGGCCGAAGATCGTCCAGCCTCACGACGTCCCGAAGCGGCAGAAGAAATCGCCCCCCGCCCCTTCAAATCGACAATCATGCCGCTTCTAATGATCTGCATATCAGAAACAAAATAACCATTACATTGAGAGATTGATGATGATCTCCGATTGAAGACTAGCTCTGCACTAAAAGTGTAACACGGAGCTCGGGCTGATCCTCTACCAATATCGGATGAAGCCGGCGAAACGAAGGCGGGGCTGCCACATTGTGGCGTGACGTGGGATTCCGGCCACAGCAATGACCGTCCCGCTTCGGCTCGCGGCGGTGCGGCCCGGTCGGGGTTCGGATTGGTGAGGTGCAGGGCCGTGTCCATACCCACATGGAAGCACGAGCCGCCGGCCCGGGCTGTGACTGCCGTAACAGCCCGGGGCCTGTGTCGTCCGATCGTGTCAGAAAGCCACGCGGTCGCCGCCCTTTAGCGCCAGCATCTCGCGGGCTTCGTCCGGCGAAGCGATCTCCAATCCCAGCCCCTCGATGATCTGGCGGGCGAGACGGACCTGCTGGGCGTTCGATTCCGCCAGCTTGCCGGGACCGGCCCAGAGCGAATCCTCGAGCCCGACCCGGACATTGCCGCCCATCGCCGCCGCCATCGCCGCGATCGGCAGCTGGCTGCGCCCGGCGCCGAGCACCGACCATTCGTACTGGTCGCCGAACAGCCGGTCGGCGGTGCGCTTCATATGCGCCACATCCTCCGGATGCGGGCCGATGCCGCCGAGGATGCCGAACACGGTCTGAACGAACAGCGGCGGCTTGACCAGGCCGCGCTCCAGGAAATGGTGCAGGTTGTAGAGATGCGAGGTGTCATAGCATTCGAACTCGAAGCGGATGCCGTCGTCGCTCAGGGTCCGCAGCACGAACTCGATATCCTTGAAGCTGTTGCGGAACACCAGGTCGCGCGACGCCTCCAGCGCCTCCGGCTCCCAGGAATGCTTGAACTCCTTGAACCGGTTGAGCATCGGGAAAAGGCCGAAGTTCATCGACCCCATATTCAGCGACGCCACCTCCGGCTTGAAGGTCTGGGCCGGCAGGATGCGCTCCTCGACGCGCATCCAGGGGGCGCCGCCGGTGGTCAGGTTCACCACGCAGTTCGAGCGCTGCTTGATCACCTTGAGGAAGGGCTCGAAGGCCTGCGGCGTCTGGTCGGGCTTGCCGCTCTCCGGGTCGCGGGCATGCAGATGGACGATGGCGGCCCCGGCTTCGGCGGCGCCGATCGCCGCCTCGGCGATCTCGGCCGCGGTCACCGGCAGGTGGGGTGACATCGACGGGGTATGGATCGCCCCGGTGACGGCGCAGGTGATGACGATCTTGCGGCTCTTGGCCATCTGGTCTGTCCTCCGGCTCAGGAAACGGTCGGGTCTTCGGGCTGCGCAGTCTTGTGGGCCTTCAGCGCCGCCAGGCGGCGGTCGCGCCAGGCGCTGCGGGCAGCGAGCCGATCGGCATCCGGGGTCTCGCCCCAGCCGGCCAGCAGCCGGGCGACGGTGGGGCCATCCCACACCTCCGGCTTGGCAGGATCGGCGGCGAGGCGGCGGTAGAAGCCGGTGTAGCGGTCGCAATAGTCGGGGATGCCGCCCGGCGCATTCAGCTCGATGGTGCCGAAGGGGCCGAGGAAGGACCAGCGCAGGCCGAGCCCGTCTTTCACGGTCTTGTCCAGGTCCTGCGGGCTGATCACGCCGTCGCCAACCAGCCGGAAGGCCTCGGCCAGCAGGGCGCCCTGCAGCCGGTTCAGCACGAAGCCGTCGACCTCGCGGTGGATCGTGACCGGCTCCTGCCCGATGGCGCTGTAGATTTGGCGCGCCCGATCGATCGTCTCCGGGGCGGTCCAGGGCGCGCCGCACAGCTCGACCACCGGCACCAGATGCGGCGGGTTGACCGGATGGGCCACCAGGCAGCGGTCGCGGCCAGCGAGGCCCTCGGTGAAGCGCGAGGCGACGATGGCCGAGGTGGAGGAGGCGAGGATCGCGTCGCGCGGCGCCAGCCGGTCCAGCTCTGCGAAGACCGCGCGCTTGATCTCAGCCTCCTCGGGCAAGTTCTCCTGGACCAGTTGGGCCTCAGCCACCGCCTCGGCCAGGGACCCGGCGGCCCGGACCCGCGCCGCGGCGCCGGCCGAGTCCTCGACCAGGCCATGGTCGGCGAGCTCCGCCAGCCCTTCGGCGATCAGCCCCGGCGCCGCCTCCAGCGCGGCGGCGCTGGAATCGGCCAGCCGCACCTGCCAGCCGGCGGCGGCGAAGACGATCGCCCAGGACCGGCCGATCAGCCCGGTGCCGATGATCGCGACGGTCGGCATGCCTCGTTCCCTCCCACAGTCTCGTTGTGCCAACGGTCCGACAAAGCGGGGCCTGGGTCCAGACCGCGATCGGCAACCCAGGCCGGCTTGGTTGTGATGGCCCGCCGGGATAGGGTTGCCGGCAACGAGCAAGGAGGAGAACGCCATGGATCTCGGCATCAAGGGACTGCGAGTCCTGGTCACCGCCGGCGCGTCCGGCATCGGGCGGGAGATCGTCCGCGCCTTCGTGGAGGAGGGCGCGCGGGTGCATGTTTGCGACGTCGACCAGGCAGCGCTCGAATCGCTGATGGCGGAAAGCCCGGCGATCAGCGCGACCCCGGCCGACATGTCCGACCGGACGGCCGTGGCCCGGCTGTTCGACGAGGCGCTGGCGGCGCTGGGCGGGCTCGACTGCCTGGTCAACAATGTCGGCATCGCCGGCCCGACCGGCCGGGTCGACGAAATCGATCCGGCGGAGTGGGACCGGACGCTGGCGGTCAACATCACCGGCCAGTTCAACTGCACCCGCCTGGCCGTGCCGCATCTGGCGAAGAGCGGCAACGCCAGCATCGTCAACCTGTCCTCCTCGGCCGGGCGGCTGGGCTTCCCGCTGCGCACGCCCTATGCCGCCTCGAAATGGGCGGTGGTCGGCTTCACCAAGTCGCTGTCGATCGAGCTCGGGCCCCTCGGCATCCGGGTCAACGCGATCCAGCCCGGCATCGTCGAGGGCGACCGCATCCGCCGCGTCTTCGCCGCCAAGGCGGAGCAGCGTGGCGTCACGGCCGAGGCGCTGCAGGAACAGTCCCTGGCGCAAGCCTCGATCCGGGAGATGATCCAGCCGCGCCAACTGGCCGACCAGATCCTGCTGCTGGCCTCGCCCCGCGGCCGTACCATCTCCGGCCAGGCGATCAGCATCTGCGGCGACCTGCAGTCGCTGGCCTGAGATCGGCGTCCCGCTGGATACTGATCTTCCTAGGCAGGGGCTTTTCAGACCTTCTCCGCTCGGTTCTCAATTGCGTGTGGTCTCGGCCTGATTCTCAACAAATTCGTCCAATATCAGGCCGTGAGAGGGTTTGGAGGGGAAAGATGGTGGGAAGGGAATCGGAACGCGGCTCTCGTCGCGTGAGGGCGGCGGTCGTTGCGGCCTTGATCGTCTGCGGCCTGCTGGGGGCGGCGTCCTCCGGCCTGGCCCAAACGCCGCGGCAGCAGGCCGGCTCCATCGGCGCGTCCGATCTCGACGGCATGCTGAACGTCCCCGAGAAGAAGCTGCTGCAGGAGGGGCTGATCTGGCTCGGCTACTACAATGGCTGGGCCGACGGCGTCCTCGCGCGCGGCACGCGCGACGCGATCTGGACTTGGCAGGAGCAGAACGGCGTCCAGCCCACTGGCCGGCTCGACGGTGAGCAGGCGCTCAGGCTCGCCGGCTCCGCCTTCTCGGCCAGGGATCGGTTCGGCTGGCAGCCGCTGGCCGATTCCCGCAGCCGGATCACCCTGTCCTATCCCTCGAAGCTGCTGACCGAGCAGAAGAACTCCGACATGGGCGGGCTGCTGCTGGACAGCGATGACGGCAACGTCTCCCTGATGACCGTCCGGATGACCGACATCAAGCCCGGCCAGATCGACGCCCTGTACGACGCGTTGGCCGGCGACCAGAAGTCCACGGTCACCTACGAGTTCCGGCGTGACACCCTGTTCATCCTCAGCGGCAACCGCGGATCGGGCAAGTTCTACGCCCGCTACGAGCAGCGCGGGGGCGAGATCCGCGGCTACGACCTGATCTGGGATGCCGCCCACGACAAGGAGATGGGTCCGGTCTCGGTCATGGTGTCGAACAGCTTCTACCCGTTCGGCTACGACACGCCGCAGGAGGATCCGAGCTATCCGACCCTGCAGGCGCTGCTGGACGCCAAGGAGCAGGCCGGCGGGGCCGGGCAGGGCGGAGGCGGCACCTCGGGCGGTACGGAACCGCCCCCGCAGCGGACCAGCGCCGCGGGCAACCCGAAGGGCGGCACGCCCTTCAGCTACGAGTACCAGGAGCCGAAGAGCCAGGAGATGCAGCGGGCGTACCAGTTCGTGCAGGACACGGACCTGATCCGCCAGATCCCCGAGATCCGGACCATGGACGGCATGTTCAACATGCCGCGGCCGCTGGCCTTCGTCGCCGGCGAATGCGGAGCTGTGAACGCCTTCTACTCGCCCAAGGAATCGATGATCGCCCTCTGCTACGAGATGGTCGATTCCCTGGTGCGAGAAGGCCATGCCCTGGCCAAGCAGACCGGGGGCGGCTCGGATTTCCAGACCGACTATGTGAAGCAGAACATCCGCTTCATCCTGCTGCACGAGACCGGGCACGCGCTGATCGACATCCTCGGCCTGCCCTCGACCGGGCGCGAGGAGGATGCCGTCGACCAGTTGGCGGCCGTGACGATGATGCTGAACAACTGGGACAACGAGGCGACCGACGAGGTCATCGCCTCGCTCAAGCTGGTCGCGCTCTGGTTCTCGGTGAATGGCAGCGGCGGCGGCAGCAACCAGGACGCCGACATGGCCCGCTACGCCGACGAGCATTCGCTGAGCGAGCAGCGCTATTTCAACCTGCTGTGCATGATGTATGGGCGCGACCCGGACCGCTATGCGCAGATCGTGCAGGACGGGCTGCTGCCCGAGGCGCGGGCAGGGCGCTGCCGGACCGAGACGGTCAAGATCTTCGAGGCCTGGAGCACGCTGCTGATCCCGCATTTCGCTTCGAACGCCAAATCCGACGGTGCCGGGGCGGGCACGGCCGGCACTGCCGCACAGCCGCAGGAAGAGCCGGAAGAAGACCCCTACGGCACGCTGAAGCGGTAGGCGAGCCTCACGCGGCCGCGGCGATGCCGGGCAGGGAGTCGCGGACCGACTGCGCCAGGATCGCGGCCAGGCGGGCGGCGACGGGATCCGGCTCGGCCTCAGCCCGCAGCAGCGTCAGGGGCAGCGACAGCAGCGCCGGCGCCGCGGCCGGATCCAGCACCCGGACGCCGGCGGGCAGGCCGAAATCGGTGCGGATGGTGACGCCGAGCCCGGCCGCCACTGCCGCCCACAACCCGCCGAGGCTGGGGCTGACGAAGGCCAGGCGCCAGGGGATGCCGGCGTGGTCCAGCGCGGTGGTCGCGGCGGTGCGCAGCAGGCATGGCGCCTCCAGCGTCGCCAGCGGCAGCGGCTCATCGGGCCGGCCGAAGCTGGAGCCGAGGTCGCCCGCAGCCGGCCCGATCCAGCGCATCGGCAGCTCGGCGATCCGCGCGGCATAGGGCAGGGCGCCGCCATCGCCCCAGGCCAAAGCGAGATCGAGCTGGCCGGAACCGACCCGGTCCAGCAGGTCGAAGCTGCGGGCGATCCGCGCCTCGATCCGCACCTTCGGATGGGCGCGAGCAAAGCGGCCCAGCACCGCCGGCAGCAGCGCCTCGCCGAAATCCTCGGACAGGCCGAGCCGCACCCAACCCTCGAGATCGGCGCCATGCACCGCGGCCGCGGCCTCGTCGTTGAGAGTGAGCAGCCGGCGGGCATAGGCCAGCATGGTCTCGCCGGCCTCGGTCAGGGCCAGGCCGCGCCCGGATTTCCGGAAGATCGGCCTGCCCGCCTGCTCCTCCAGCTTGCGCAGCTGGGCGCTAACCGCCGAGGTCGAGCGGCCGAGCCGCTCGGCCGCCTTGGCGAAGCTGCCGAGCTCCATCCCCGTGGCGAAGCTGCGCAGCACGTCGAGGTCGAAGGTGATCCGGCGCATATGGATCGTCCCGATTTTATGAACTGACCGTTCAGATCTTTCCGATTTTCCGGACAAACCTGCGGCGCTATCTGCTGGGCGTCAAGTCTGATGGAAGATCGCCATGCCGCTTACCCGCATCTCCCTCGCCAGGGGCAAATCGCCCGACGACCTCCGCGCCTTATCCGACAGCCTGCACCGCGCGCTGGTCGAGGCCTTCGACGTCCCACCCGACGACCGCTTCCAGATCATACAGCAGCATGAGCCGGGAGAGCTGGTGTTCGACCGGACCTATCTCGGTGGCCCGCGCTCCGACGATTTCGTGCTGTTCCAGATCACTGCCGGCCGGCCACGCAGCGCCGCGACCAAGGCGGCGTTCTACCGGCGCCTGGTCGAATGCCTGGCCGAGGTGCCGGGCATACGGCCCGAAGACGTCATGGTGGTGATCTCGACCACTCAACTCGACGATTGGTCCTTCGCCGGCGGCGTCGCCTCGATGGTCCAGGATGGCGGGGGCGCGCGATGATGGCCGACACCACGCCGGGCAATCCCGGCGAGATGACCATCCGCCGCGCCGGCACGGCGATCACCCGCGCCCCAGACGGCATCGCCAGCGGCCCGTTCTGGGTCGAGACGCTGCTGCAGGGGCGTCACGACGGCGAGATGACGGCGATGCGCGCCACCCTCGATCCCGGAATCCGCACCCGCTGGCACAGCCATCCCTTGGGGCAGTTGCTCTACGTCCTGCACGGCGTCGGCCTGGCCCAGCGCGCCGGCGGAACAGTGGAAGAGGTGAGGGCGGGGGACTGCGCCTGGTTCGCGCCCGGCGAGCGGCACTGGCATGGCGCCGCCGCTGACAGCGTCTTCGCCTATGTCAGCATCCAGCCGGTGCAGGACGGAACGGCGGTGCATTGGATGGAGCCGGCCTGACCGGCCTGGAGGATTTGCATGTATGCGATGCAGTACGAGATCACCCTGCCGGCCGATTACGACATGCAGGTCATCCGGCGCCGGGTGGCGGTCCGAGGGCCGGCGCTCGACGCCTTACCCGGGTTGGGCCTCAAGGCCTATCTGATCCGCGAGCGCGGGGTCGACGGCGCGCCGGTCAACCAGTATGCGCCGTTCTACCTCTGGGCCTCGACCGCGGCGATGGGCCGCTTCCTGTGGGGCGGCGGCGGGTTCGGCGGCATCGTCGACTCCTTCGGCCGGCCGGCGGTGCGGCACTGGACCGGAATCGCCTGCCTGGCAGGACCGGACCGGAGTGGCACCTCGCGATGTGCTACCCGCCACGCTGAGCCGCTGCCGGAAGATGCCGATCCTGCCGGCCTCGTCGCCGAGGCGGTCGCGGATCTGGGCCGGCGCGCCCGTCTGCCCGGCGTGCACACCGCGGCCCTGGCAGTCGATCCGCAGTCGTGGGAGCTGGTGCGCTTCACCCTGTGGACCACGGCGCCGGCGGCGGACGGAGAGCGGTACCAGGTGCTGCATCTCTCGACGCCGCAGCTGGGCGAGATCACCAGCTCGGCATGACGGGCCCGGCCAACGGGATGACGATGCCAGATTTCAGGCGTGACCCAGGTCACCTCCGGCTTTGCCGCTCGGGTGCGATGGTCCGGGCACAGCACAGGCGGCGGGACCCACCGCTGCCGGAAACTGGAGTCAGAAGCCTTGCTTCAACATCGGATGTCCCCGGCCGAATACCTCGTCACTTCCTGGTCGCAGACCGAGTCCAGCACGCCGACGCGGCTGGACCTCGACACCGCGAACAGCAACCGGGCGATCCGCGTCCTGGTCGCCGACGACGACCCGGCGATGCGAGAAACGATCGTCGATTACCTTGAAAACCACGGCGTGCGCGCGGTCGCGGCTGCGGGGCGCCAGGAGATGGCCCGCCACATCGCCCGGGGCGAACTGGATGTGGTGATCCTGGACCTGCAGCTCGGCGAGGGTGCCGGGCTCGAATTGCTGCGCGAGGTGCGGACGCACTCCGCCATCCCGGTGATCATCGGCATTGGTCGCGGTCAGGAGGAGGTCGATTGCGTCATCGGGCTGGAGCTCGGCGCCGATGATTATCTGAGCAAGCCATTCGGTCTGCGGGAGCTGCTGGCGCGAATCCGGGCGATCTTGCGCGGGCGGGACCTCGCGCGGGCGGCGCCGCAACGAACCCCCGAGCGTGGCCGCTGCCGCTTCGGCGGCTGGCAGCTCGACCGCCGCCTGCGGCGGCTGACCGACGCCCAGGGGGCCGAGGTGCCGCTGTCAAAGGCTGAATATGCCCTGCTTGTCGCCTTCGTCGCGGCGCCGCAGCGACCACTCTCGCGCGAGCAACTGCTGCAGGCGACGCGGATCCGGGAGGATGTGTTCGACCGCACCGTCGACGTGCAGGTGCTGCGGCTGCGCCGCAAGCTGGAGGCCGACCCCAACGCCCCGAAGATCATCCGGACCGAGCGCGGCGTCGGCTATATCTTCACCCTGCCGGTCGAGGTGTTGTGATCAATCGGCCTTAGTGAACCGCCCGGTCCTCGCCGCGCAGGGCGTTTCGGGCCCGCGCGAGACGAGACCGGATGGTGCCGATCGGAACATGCAGCCGTTCGGCCGCCTCTTCGTAGGAGGCGCCGTTGATCGCCACGAGGTGCAGCACCTCGCGATGGCTGCGCGACAGGGAGGGCCAGCGTTCCTCCACTTCGCGCACCTCGATCGTCTCGGTCTGGTTGGCTGGGGCGGGCAGGTCCCAGCCCTCAATCGGCACCATCTCGGTCTGGTTGCGCTTGCCCGCGACGAATTTCGAGAGGTGGAGGCGGCGCATCATGACGATGAGCCAGGCCACGATGTTGCTGCCGGGCCGCCAGAGATGAAGCTTCAGGGCGGCCCGCAGCAGGGTCTCCTGGATCAGGTCGTCGGCATCCGCCCGGTTGCGGGTCAGGCTCACGGCATAGCGCCGGAGGTCCGGAATGCAGGGAGCGACGGTCGCGAGGAACTGTCGCTCGGTTGCGGCTGAGATGGCCGGCATCGGGGAGCGTCCGTGTTGCGACTGGATACCCAACGAAACCGATAGGTGGCCGGACTGTTCCCTTAAAAAATCTCATCTTCCAAGCCTTCGGCGCAATAAACTCCCGCCTCGGTTGTCGTACTTCGCTGCGATGCCTCAGATCAGCGGCCCCGGGCTATCAATTGATAAGCGATTTAAGGTGTGCCAATCCGCCAGCATGATCCGCAAGATATACAAATCGGCATTTGTCTGAGTTGATGAATCCTTGTGCAGTTGATCGTCCTCTGGCGGTTCTGCCTTCGTCGCGGCGCCAGCGGAACAATCGCCGGGGCATTGCCATTGCCTCATTGTCCTCCGCCGAAGCGCGGCGGAAGGCGACCCTGCCAGCCTATAGGGGAAGTCCAGTGAAACTCGTCCTACTCGCCGCCGCGGCAGTTCTCGCCGCCGCCCCAGCTTTTGCCGACTGCCGGTCGGACGCCCAAGTGCAGGCGGAGAAAGTCCGCACGGCACAACAGCTTCTGAGCAACCAGGCCAGCGCGCCGATGACGGAACAGTGCCGGACCGGCTCTACCCTGATCGCCGAGGCCAAGCGCCTCAACACGATCAATCGCAACTGCCAGGGGCAGTTGCAGCTGACGGCCCAGGACCTCCAGCGGGCCGACCAGCGGATCCAGGCGGCGGACCAGGAATACGCCACCCAATGCGGTAGCTGATCCCTCTCCCGCRCCGACAGGGCCGGTCCCAAAAGGACCGGCCCTTTCCATATCAGCGCGGCAGCGCATAAGCGATGATCGAGTCTCCGGCCCTGGTGCCGAGCGAGCCATGGCCGCCGGCGACCACCACCACGAATTGCCGTCCGCTCTGCTCCGAACGATAGGTCATCGGCGTGGCCTGGCCGCCCGCCGGCAGCCGGTCCTCCCAGAGCTGACGGCCGCTGGTCACGTCATAGGCGCGGACATATTGATCGAGGGTCGAGGTCAGGAAAGCGACGCCGCCCGCGGTCATGATCGGCCCACCCAGGCTGGGCACGCCCATGCGGATGGGCAGGGGCACCGGCGAGCTGTCGCGGATGGTGCCGTTCTTGTGCCGGTAGACGACCTTGCCGCTGCGCAGGTCGACCCCGGCGACAAAGCCCCACGGCGGCGCCTGGCAGGGCAGGCCGAGCGGCGACAGGAAGGCATTCAAGGCCACCATGAAGGGCGCGCCGTAGTTCGGGTTGACGCCGCCGGTCTCCTGCGTGCCCTGGATGTCCGACCCGCCCGCGGGTCCCTGCGCGCTCTCCTGTTTGCCCCCGGCATTCTCCCGCCGGATCAGTTGGTCGACGAAGGCCATGTAGTCCGGGTTGGCGAAGGCCACCTGGCGCACCGGGTCGACGGCGATGCCGCCCCAGTCGAAGATGCCGAAATTGCCGGGATAGACCAGCGATCCCTGCTCCGACGGCGGCGTGAAGATGCCGTCGTAGCGCAGCGACCGGAACTGGATCCGGCACAGCAACTGGTCGAACATGGTGGCGCCCCACATGTCGCGCTCCTCGAGCGGACGGTCGGGCAGGAAGGTGAGGGCGGAGAAGGGCTGGGTCGGCGCCGCGTGGTCGCCTTCCGCAGCGCCCTGCGGCACCTGCCGCTCCTCCACCGGGACGACCGGCTCGCCGGTGCGGCGGTCGAGGACATAGATGTCGCCGCGCTTGGTCGGCGCCACCAGCGCCGGCACCTTGCCGCGCGGCAGGTCGAGGTCGATCAGGCTGGGCTGCGAGCCGATATCCATGTCCCAGAGGTCGTGATGCACGGTCTGGAACACCCAGCGCGGCTTGCCGGTGGCGATCTCCAGCGCCACGATCGCGCTTGAGTACCGCTCGGATTCGGGCGTGCGCTTGCCGCCCCACTGATCGGGTGGCTGGTTGCCCATCGGGATATAGATCAGCCCCAGCGCCTCGTCTGCGCTGGAGATGCTCCAGCTGTTCGGCGAGCTGGCGACATAGGTCTCGCCGGGGCCGAGCGGCTCGGTCCGGTCCGGCCGCCCCGGATCCCAGGCCCAGACCAGCCGGCCGGTGGTGGCGTCATACGCGCGGATCACGCCCGACGGCATCTTCACCGAGACGTTGTCGCTGACATTGCCGGCGATGATGACGAGATCGCGGGTCACCACTGGCGGCGAGGTCGAGTAGTACATGCCCTCCTGCCGCTCCGGCATGCCCTGCCACAGATCGACCTGCCCGTTCTCGCCGAAGCCGGGGCAGGGTGTGCCGGTGTCGGCATCGAGCGTGATCAGCCGGGCATCGGCGGTCGGCATGAAGATCCGGCGGCTGCAGTCGCCGGACGTTGCTACCTGAGTGCCCGCCACCTCGTGATAGGAGACGCCGCGGCAGGTCAGGTGCTGCAGGGCTTTCGATTGCGAGATCTTCGGGTCGTAGCGCCACTTCTCGCGGCCGGTCTCGGCGTCCAACGCGATGACGAAATTGTGCGGCGTGCACAGATAGAGGGTGTCGCGGACCTTGATCGGCGTCACCTCATAGGTGGTCTCCCCGGGGTCGTCCGGGCCGCGGACGTCGCCGGTGCGGAAATTCCAGGCGACCTGCAGCTTGGCGGCATTCTCTGGTGTGATCTGGGTCAAGGGCGACCAGCGGTTGCCGTAGGAGGACCGGCCATAGGCGCGCCAGTCGCCATCCGGCACCCCGCCATAATCCTGCGGCACCTGGCCCTGCGCCGTCGGCAGCTCGCCCGGCCGATCGTGCCGGTCGGTGACCATCGCGGCGATCCCGGCCACGGCCCCGATCAGCAACGCGGCGGCCAGCGGCAGGCCGGCGCCACGCCAGGCCGCCGGCGGCGGATCCGCCGGGTGGCGCCGGAGGCCGCGGGTGATCCAGGGCATCAGCAGCCAGAGGCCGACCAGGAACACGATGTCGCCGCGCGCCGCCAGCGGCCACCAGTCGAGGCCGATCTCGGCCACCGCCCATGCAATCGTGCCGAGCACGACCACGGCATAGACCCACAGCGCCGCGGGGCTGCGGAACAGCAGCAGCAGGCCGGTCAGGACGAAGCCGAAGCCGGCCACGAGGTAATACCAGGACCCGCCGAGTTTGAGCAGCCAGACGCCGCCGGCGCCAAGGGCGAAGCCGAGCAGGATGATGACGAGCCCGGAGAGCCAGAGCACCGCTCGCAAGCTGCCGCTTCGTTCCGGCATCGACGTCTCCATATTTGGTCGGACTGAGGATGCCGCAACCGGCATCCGGGGACTGCAGTCCTGAGCGAACTTCCGAGTGAGCTTGCTCGTTCCAGGCCGGCGTCAAGGCGGCGCGGGTGCGGCCGGCAGACGCGCCGGGCCGAAGCGGACGGAACCGAAACGGCCGTGGCCGGATTGTTCGACCATGGAAGTATCTCTGTTTCACAATCCCAAAGCCGGCGACGGCGACTGGCCGGCCGACAAGCTGGTCCGCCTGCTCGAGATGTCCGGCTTCGCCCCGGTGCATTGCTCGACCCGCAGCAAGGAGTTGGAAAAAGCCCTGGAGAATCCGCACGACCTCGTCGTGATTGCCGGCGGTGACGGTGCCGTGGCCGAGATCGTGCGGGCGCTGCACGGCCGCAGCCACACCGTCGTGATCCTGCCGACCGGCAGCTCCAACAACATCGCGCGGGCGCTCGGCATCGTCGAGGAACCGCGCCACATCGTCGCCGGCCTGGCCAAGGCGAAGCGCACGCCGCTTCGGATCGGCGTGGTCGAGGGGCCGGAATGGTCCCGCAACTTCGTCGAGGCGGTCGGCATGGGTCCTCTGGTCGCCGCGATCGAGCAAGGCGCTGCCGGCGGCAAGGAGCACGGCTCCGACCTGCTCGGAGAACGCCGGGAAGATCTGCGCCGCATCGTCGCCGACTGCGAGCCGCTCGACGTCAGCATTGCCGTCGACGGCAAGCCGCTGGACGAGAAGATGCTGATGCTCGAGGTCATGAACCTGCCGATGATCGGGCCGAACCTGTTGCTGGCGCCGGAAGCCGACCCCGGGGATGCGCATCTCGATGTAGCCTGGCTGCCGGCGGCGAAGCGCCGGTCAATGCTGGCCTGGCTGAAGGATCCGGAGGCCAGGGGATCACCGCTGCAGCGGATAAGGGCCGAGCAGGTGAAGCTGCACCCGCGGGGCGGCAGCCTGCATGTCGACGACAAGGCGGTCGAGGGCGGCGAAGCCACGCTGACCATCCGTATCGAGCCCAAACCGGTGACCGTCCTGATCACTGGAGGTGAAGAATGACCAGCGACGACCTGCCCGCGGCCCAGTTGCAGCAATGGGAGGAGACGGCGATCGAGTTCGCCAGGCTCGCCGGGGCCGAGATCGTCGCCTCGCTCGGCCGGACCTTCAGCGTCCGCTACAAGACTGGGGCCGGGCAGGGGGATGATCTGCTGTTCCGCGACCCGGTCTCGGAGGTCGATCAGCGGGTGGAATCTCTGATCCGGCTGCGCCTGGCCGAGCTGTATCCCGACCACGGCATCATCGGCGAGGAGATGGAGGACCATCCGGCAGGTCCCGACAGCCCGGTCTGGGCGATCGACCCGGTCGACGGAACCACAAACTTTGTCAATGGCTTGCCGCTGTTTGCTGCGTCGATCGGCCTGCTGTATCGCGGCCGGCCCGTGATCGGCGCCGTGTGGTGCTCGACCAGCCACGCCCTGCGCTCCGGCGTCTATCACGCCTGCGGCCACGGTCCGCTGAGCTTCGACGGGGCGAAGCTGGAGGTCGGCCCGAACCCGGCGGTGCGCCGGCGGCTGGCGGGAGAGCCGCGGCTCGATCCCGGCACGGTGCTGCCCTGGGAAACCCGCAAGACCGGATCGGCCGCGATCGAATGCGCCTTCGTCGCCGCAGGCCTGCTGGAGGTGGCGCGGTTCGAGCGGCCGAATGTCTGGGATGTCGCCGGCGGGCTGTGCCTGGTCACGGCCGCCGGTGGCACGGCGTTCACGCTGTCGAACCAGGAGCGTGGCTGGGAACGCTTCACCAGCTTCGGCGACGATCCCCGCAGCTGGCACGGCCAGCTTGTGATCGGGCCCGAGGCCGCCGCCATCCGCCGCAAGGACGCCGTCGCGTGATCCGGTCCGGATCTCTTTGTTGAGGTTTGTGCTCTAAGACATTGATCTATTGCGGATAGACTGAGAGCTCACGTGAGAGTGAGCCGACGCACGGTCTGAGGACGCATCTCATTTTCCATAATATATATTATCCGACTTTTATATAGCCCCAATCTTTGCCCATAAGCCGCTTCTCTTGTCCCCCATGTTGGTTCCAGCCCCATTCGGCTATCGGTGGCCGGCGATGTCGGCGATCACGGCAGCGAGCTCGCTTTGGGTGTAGGGCTTGGGCAGCAGCCGGGCCTCCGGGACGCCGAGCCGGGCGCACTCCTCCGGCCCGGCCTGGCCACTGGTGTAGATCACCCGGACGCCGGGATGGATCTCACGCACCGCCCAGGCGAGCGTCCACCCGTCCGGGCCGGGCGGCATATGGATGTCGGTGAACAGGATCTGCAGCTCCCGTGCGGTTCTGGCCGCGGTGATCGCCGCCTCGCCCCCGGTCGCGGACAGCAACTCCAGCCCGAGCTGCTGGGCCGCGTCCTCCGCCATCATCCGCACGAAAGGCTCGTCTTCCACGATCAGGATCGCGGCCATGCTGTCGCTTTCGATCGATCCCGGCTGGTCAATTCCGGTGCCCGCCGTCGCAACGGCTCGGCCCGTGGTCTGGTTCCAAGCCTGCGACCAAGGTCTTGGTCGCAGCTTTCATCCGGCCAAGCGTTCAAGCGGAATGGTCATCAGGATGGTCAAGCCGTCGGCGTCCCAGCGACGCGTGATCTGACCCTGCAACTGGCCCTTGACGGTGCCGTCGATCAGCCAGGTGCCGAAGCCGTCATCTTTGGCGGTCCCACCGGCCGGTGGCCCGTCCCGCTCGGCCCAGCTCAGCGACAGCACCTCCGCCTCGACCGTCCAGACGACGGCGATGCGGCCCGACGCCGTGGACAGGGCGCCGTATTTGGCGGCGTTGGTCACCAGCTCGTGCAGCAGCAGCGCCAGGCTCGTCACCGCATGACCGCCGACGACCACCTCCGGTCCGGCAATGGTGACGCGCCCGTCATTCTGTTCCTCGAAGGGCGAGACAATGGTGCGGGCCAGAGCGTCGAGCGTGGTCGGCGTCACCGCCTGCTCGCGCCGCAGGTCCGGCAGGGTCAGGTCATGCGCGCGGGCCAGGGTGGCAAGCCGGTTGCGCACCTGCTCCGCCAGTTCCTGTGGCGTCCGCGCGGTGCGGGTGCTCAGGGTGATGACGGCGCCGGCCAGGGCGAACAGGTTCTTGACCCGGTGGCTCATCTCCCGCAGCAGCAGGATCTGGCGCTCCTGAGCCCGCTTCCGCTCGGTGATGTCGCGGGCGATCTTCGAGGCGCCGACGATCTCGCCTGTCCGGCTCCGGATCGGCGAGATCATCAGCGAGATCTCGACCAGGCTGCCGTCCTTGCGGCGGCGAATGGTCTCGAAATGCTCGACCCGCTCACCCCGGCGGATGCGGGCCAGGATCTCGGGCTCCTCGTCCAGCCGGTCCGGCGGGATCAGGATCGTGATCGGCTTCCCGATCGCCTCTTCGGCGGTATAGCCGAACAGGTGTTCGGCCCCGCGGTTCCAGTTTGTGATGACGCCGTTGAGGTCCTTGGCCACGATCGCGTCCTCCGAGGATTCCACGATCGCCGCCAGCCGCTGCGCGGCCTGCTCGCCGAAGGCACGCTCCGCGGCCTCGGCCAGCGCCCGCTGCTCGGTGCGGTGCCGGTCCGAGAGGTCGACCAGCATGTTCACGGCGCCGGTCAGCCTCCCCTCCCCGTCAAACAGCGGCGTGGGATAGGGGATGAACGGAACCCGCGTGCCGTCGGGCCGCTCGGCCACCGCCTCCATGCCCCGGATCGGCTTCCCTTGCTGCAGCGCCAGGGCCATTGGGCACTGGTCGTGCGGCAGCGGCGTGCCGTCCGGCCAGTACAGCTTCCAGGAGCCGCAGAACTCGCTTTTGCCCAGCTCCGGCCTGCAGCCCCACAGCTCGGCCGCGGCGTCGTTGTAGAAGGTGATGCGTCCGTCCGCGTCGGTGGTGTAGATCGCTGCCGGCAGCGCCTGCAGAATCTCCCGCGCTGCGTGTTCTCCGGCCGGGATGGCCGGCGCTGTCGATTCTGGAGTCGCAGGCGAAACAGCCTGGGGAGTGCCGCTCATTCGGTGCCCTCTGAAACCGGTATGCCCCACGCCGAAGCCGATGGGAATCGAGGGCCGCCGAACCAGCCGACCACGCGTCGCTGAATCTAGCGTAGCGCAACGCTGGGCTCAACATGGGAACGAAGCAAATGTGCCGGTCTTCGGCGATTAAAAAGCCAGCCGGATTAACATATGATATTTTTCGAGCCTGTATTCTGAGCGCGAGTTCCAACCGATAGCGAAGCGAGAACACGGACGTCCGGAACACTTGACCGGCCTGCGTGTTGATCGATCCGTCGAGACTCCAATTCATAGGGCTGACCCATGCCTGTCCGGGTGGTCGCTCCCCCCGCATCTTCCGGATCTCCAGCGCCGGCAGACATCGGCCGGCCCAACCGTCGCGACGCGCATGCCGCGGCGCGTTCGCAGCTCGATCTTCTCGCCCCGGCGGTCCGTTCGCGGTTGGCCGGCGCGGATCAGGTCCGCCTGGCGAAGGGACAGCGGACCGATTGGGGCGACCGTGACTGCCTCCATCTCCTCCGCTCCGGCTGGATGGCCCAGTTCCGCACCCTGACCGATGGTCGGCGGCACGTCCTGCGCTTTCTCATGCCCGGCGACATGGTCGGGGTGACCTCTCAATTCTCCGGATCGGCGCCCGCGCCCGCTGTCGCCCTGACCGATGCCCGGGTGGCGACCGTCCCGGTCGCGGAGCTGATCGACCCCGCCTCGGCCGCGGCCCTGCGCCAGTGCTGCGTCCTGCTGGCGATGGAGAACGTGCAGGCGCATGAGACCCTGCTGTCGCTGGGGTGCCTCAACGCCGAGGAGCGCGTGGCCGCCCTGCTCCTGGGACTGTACGAGCGGGCCTGGGCACGGGATCTCGTCAGCGACCGCGGCCTGCGGCTGCCGCTGACCCAGCAGGATATTGCCGATGCGCTCGGCATCTCGCCGGTCCACACCAACCGGATGGTGATGAAGCTGCAGCGCACCGGGTTGATCCGGCTCAAGGCCGAATGGCTGCAGATCCTCGACGGGCCGGGTCTTGAGGCGCTGGCGCAATGGACGCGGCCGATGGCCTGGACCAAAGGCTTGGATCGCGGCCCCAAGCCGATGGAACGCACCGCCCGGCGCATCCTGGTGGTGGAGGACGATCAGCTTCTGGCGCTGCAGATGCAGGCCATCCTCCGCTCGCTCGGCTTCGAGGTGCTGGGCCCGGCCGGCTCGCTCGAGACCGGCCTGCGCCTGGCCGAAGCCGGCGACGTCGACGCCGCGGTCCTCGACGTCCGGCTCGACCAGGGCCAACGGGTCTTCCCGGTGGCGCAGACGCTGCAGCGCCGCAGCATCCCCTTCTCCTTCATGACCGGCTACAGCGATCCGGAGCTCGACCGCTTCCAGGCTCCGGTCCTCCGCAAGCCGGTCGAGACCGGCAGCGTCGCCGCCGTGATCGAGCAGCTCATTCACTGATCGCGCAGGGTCCGAGCCCTCGGCACGAGTCGGTTGGGTTGGCCCAGGGCGAACCCAACGGCCATGAGCGGGCCTCGTTCAGCGCAGGCCGGACAGGATGGTCTGGGCCTCGTCGAGATGGTGGCTGACGATCGGCGTCAGCTCCGCCGCCACCGCCTTCAGATTCGGGTCGCCGCCGCTTTCGCCGTAGCTCTGCTGCAGCTTCAGCGCCTCCTGATGGCCTTCGACCTGGCCTTCCATGTATTGGCGATCGAACTCGCCGCGCGGAGCCGACCGCAGCGCCGCCAGCTTCTCCTGATGCTGCGGGTCGAGAGCGGTCGGCAGCTGGATTCTCAGGTTCGAGGCAGCAACGGCATTGCGGATCTTGGTGGTGGACTCGGTGTGATCCCGCACCATCGTCCGGGCGAAGCTGCGGACCTCGCTGCTCCGGGCCCGCCGGGTCGCGACCTTGCCGGCCTCGACCTCGAACAGGTCGCTCATCCCGGCGGTCTGCACGTAATTTGCCGGATCGATCTGTGGCGCCGGCGCCAGCGATGCCAGCATCTGCGCCGGCTCGCTGTCCCGGCTGCAGCCTCCGAGTACGAGCGCGCCCATGATCGCTGCCGCGGGCAGCACGAGAACGGCCTTCATCGCAAATCTCCCTGTTGGGGGCAGAATGTACGATTGCAACGGGACAGGTGCGGGGGGCGTTCCGAATCGAACCGGGACGCAGGGCGGCTTCGGAACCGGCCGGCGCTCCCCGCCGTTCCCGAGTCAGGCATTCCATTACGGAGGCACATCATGCCGGCGAAGTCGAAGTCGCAGCAGAAGGCCGCCGGCGCGGCCCTGGCCGCCAAGCGCGGCGACCAGAAGGTCGGCGAGCTCAAGGGTGCGTCGAAGTCGATGTACAAGTCGATGAGCGAGAAGCAACTCGACGAACTGGCCTCGACCAAGCGCAAGGGCAAGCCGGAGCACGCGTCGAAGTCATGATCCGCGTCGGCGGCACGGGGCGGCCGGGTATGGCCGTCCCGTGCGGCCTATTGATAGCGCATGGCCACGGCGACCGAGCCGGCCGCCACGCCCAGCGCGGCGGCGGCGCTCCGGTGCGGCTGAGGCTGGCTGCTGTTCGATCCCGTCGGATCGGTTGATGCTGCGAGAGCACCCGGCGCGGTCGGTCCGTCAACCGACGGGGAGTGAACAGAGCCGGGCGTGGCAACCAGGGCGGTCCCGGCGGCATAGGCAAACACGGTCGATCGGATCATTCCCCGGGCTCCGTGACTGGCGGCTGGTGAAACCATCTGCGTCAGAGAACGGGCCCGGGGCGCCGAAGTTCCTTACACCAGCCGCCCGATCGCGCCGGCCTGCTCGGAGTTGTCCAGCAGCTCCATCAGCTCCGATGGGGTGATGTCCAGCCCCTCCTCGTCCAGCAGCGCCATCGCCAGCGTACAGGCCATGGCGCTCTTCTCGTTGTCGGATAGCGGCTCGTGCTTGTGCATCATCAGCTGCCGCAGCCAGATCGCGAATTCGATCGGCGTCATCCGCCCGTCCCGTACCTGGCCGAGCAGGGTCAGCGTTAGATGCGCAGCGCTTTCGAATTCGAGCGCGGCGAAGGTATCGATCGGAGGTTTCATAACGGCGTGCCGCGTCTGTGACGGTCTTGCCATCGGCCGATGGTCACGTCCGGTTTCCAATGCATCGTTCGACTCCGCCAGACTAGCCCCGCCGGCCGCGGATGGCCACCCGGTATCAACCAAATTCCGAGTCCGAAGATGACGCTCGAAACTCCTCGTCCGGCTGCGTTTCCTTTGCCTTCTACATCCAGAGTTGTGGATTCCGAGATCGGATTGAAAGGAATACGGAACGAAGCGGGCCTGATATTGTGCGCCGGGCGGCTCTAGTCCGAACCGGCGGGCTGCAGCGCCGCCGCCTGCCCGGGCTTGGCCGCGCCGCCGGTCGGAGGCTTGGCCGCAAGCATCCGACGGCCGCGCCGGCGCCAGCTGATGGCGTGGCGCACCGCCGGCGGCGGCGGCCCCTGATGCAGCCGCCCGACCCGGTCGATCAATTCGCGCTCGGCGACCGTCAGCCGGGCCAGCAGCCGCAGATGCTCGTACCAGCTGTCGACGAAATAGACCTCGCTCCATTTCAGCCGGTCGGCGGCGTCGCGAAACAGCGACCAGCGGCTGGCGCCGTTGCGCAGCCGCACCTCGCGCAGCCGGATGGTGGCGCGGACGAAGTCGCGCTCCTGCTCCGCCCCGATGCGGTATTCGACCACCACCATCACGGCGTCGCGGCGCGGGTCGATCTGCAGGGCCGGAAGCTCCAGCTTGCGCGCCGGCGCGGCGCGCAGGTCGACCAGGGCGATGTCCGGGATCTTCAGTCGCAGCGCCCACAGCGCGCCGACCAGCAACGCCACACCGCTGGCCGCGAGCGTGGCGGCGACACCCACGTTCCCGGCCATGGCGCCCCAGGCGACCGAGCCGAGCGCCAGCCCGCCATACAGCGCCATCTGGTAGATCGCCATGGCCCGGGCCTTGACCCAGTCCGGCACCAGCAGCTGCACCGCGGTGTTGTAGGTCGATACCACAGCGATCCAGGCGACTCCGCCGACGAACAGCACCGGCACCAGCACGGCGGTGATGTGCACGGTGCCCAGCGCCAGCAGCACCGCCGCGAAGACGAAGGCCGAGCACGAGATCAGCCAGCTGGTGCCCAGCCATTCCCGCGCCGGGTGCACCAGGAAGCCGCCGCAGACGGCGCCGATGCCGAGCGCGCCGAGCAGCACGCCGTAGCCGATTGCGTCCTGGCCGAGCTGGTCGAGCGCCAGCAGCGGCAGCAAGGCCCAGACCGAGCTGGCGCAGAAGCCGAAAATGAAGGACCGCGTCGCCACCCGCCGCGTCACCAGCGAATGCCGGGCGAAGCGCAGCCCCGCGGTGACGGCGCCGCGCAGCGTCTCCGGCGGCAGGGTCGAGCGCGCCGGCCGCCAGCCCCAGGACCAGATCGCCGCCAGCAGCCCGGTGAAGCTGGCGGTGGCGATCAGGAACACCCATGGGGCGCCGAGCCAGGCCAGCAGGAAGCCGCCGATCGCCGGTCCCAGCGCGCGGGCGACGTTGTAGTTGATCGAGTTCAGCAGCACGGCGCTGGCCACCGCCGGCTTCGGCACCATGTCGCCGACCGCCGCCTGCCAGGCCGGCCCTTCCAGCGCATAGCCGATGGCGATCAGGAAGGTCAGCCCGATCAGCCCGACCGGCTCCAGCAGGCCGAGGAAGCCGAGCACGGTGAGGCCGAGGCCGCCAAGAGCGCAGCACGCCTCCCCCGCCAGGATCATCTTGCGGCGGTCATAGATGTCGGCCAGCGCCCCGGTCGGCAGCGACAGCAGCACCAGCGGCACGGCGGTCGCGACCTGGATCAGGGCGATCAGGAACGGGCTCGCCTCGGTGACGGTCAGCTCCCAGGCGGCGGCGACCGACTGCGCCCAGTCGCCGAGATTGGCAAACAGGCCGGTGAGCCAGACCAGGCGGAACACCGGATGGGACAGCGCCTCGACGAACGGCAACAGCAAGCCGGACGGCGCCGGCTCGGCGGCGCGCTCAACCCGCAGATCGTCCTTAGCGCCGACAGCTTGCTGCATCCGATCCAGCCCCGCTTGCCCGAGGTCTCCACAACTCTAGGCATGGCTGGTTCGTCCGCGCAAAGGGCGCGGTGACGACTTCCGGCCCGACATAGCGACTTTCGGCTTTCAGATAGCCACTTCCGGGCCCTTCAGAGAGCTACACTTCGCTCTAGGTATTCGAATTTTGAAAGCTCAAAATACATTCGAGTTTGCGACGCATGCCGACCGTTCTAAGATGCCGGGACCAGCCGGTCGGGCCGGCACAGGGGAGGCCGAAGAATGCGCGATCGTCCGGGCCATGGCGTGACGCTGTCCTACTATGATTTCGGCCAGACGCCGTTCTTCGCGCTGCAGGCGGACCAGCGCGTCTCCTACTGCCTCTACGTCCCGCGGGACTATCAGGAGGACGGCGACAAGACCTACGGCCTGGCAGTGCTGATGCACGGCACCGGCCGCACCGTCACTGCCTATCGCGACGGCTTCATGGACTTCGCCGACGCCCATGACTGCATCCTGCTGGCACCGCTGTTCCCGGCCGGGCTGATCAAGCCGGGCGAGCTCTCCAACTACAAGCGCCTGGCCTTCCACGACATGCGCTTCGACCTGCTGCTGCTGGCCATGGTCGACGAGGTGGCGGCAAAGTACCGGGTCCGGGCTGAGCGCTTCCTGATGTTCGGCTTTTCCGGCGGCGGCCATTTCGTCCACCGCTTCCTCTACGTCCATCCGGAGCGGCTGCTGGGCGTCTCGATCGGCGCGCCGGGCTCGGTGACACTGCTCAATTGGGATTACGACTGGTGGGTCGGCCTGCGCGATTTCGAGACGCGTTTCGACCGGCCGGTCGATCTCGCCGCGATGCGCCGGGTCGCGGTGYAGATGGTGATCGGCGGCGACGACACCGAGACCTGGGAGATCGTCACCAAGCCGACCGATCCGGGCTGGATGGAGGGCGCCGACCTGGCCGGCGGCAACCGGCAGGAGCGGATGCGGTCACTGCGCAACAGCTTCGAGCGCCATGGCATCGCCGTGCGCCACGACATCGTCCCCGGCGTCGGCCATGACGGGCCGCTGGTGCTGCAGCCGGTGAAGGACTTCTTCGCCCGGACGCTGGAGGAGTCGAGCTGAAGTGGCGACAGGAGGGGGTTGCGTTTTGTCGTCATACTCGACCATTGGGTGATGAACTCATCCTGCCTGCCTCCGGGGCGTGTGGAAGGAGCCGTAGCCGATCAGGGATGCGGGTCGGGGAAGCCGTGACGCCGCGACAGCGCGGCGAGGATGCGGTCCTTGCCGGCGATGAAGCGGACTGCGCCATGGCTCTCCGCCTCGGCATCGGCCGGGCTCCCCTCGCCCAGCACCAGCAGCGGCACGGACTGGTTCTGCTCGCCGACCAGTGCCACCACGGACTGGCGCGGCCGCGGCCAGGCAATCCGCTCGACGTCCAGCCGTACCGCCAGCTCCGGGAAGGAGGCCAGCACGCCCTCCATCAGGGCGCAGTGCCAGCAGAAGAAGATCTGGCCGGGATAGGCCGGGTCGGTGAAGCCCGGGCGCAGCAGGAACAGGCGGTCGCGAGTCACGGCGGTCTCCTCAAGTCCCGGAATTGCCCCGGATCACGCTGCGCAGGGTGAAGGCGGACTGGATGCGGGAGACGCCGGGCATGCGCGACAGCTGCTCCTTGTGGATGCGCTCGTAATCCGCGGTGTCGCGGGCGACGACGCGCAGCAGATAATCCGACATGCCGGTCATCAGATAGCACTGGTCGACCTCCGGGCATTTCCGCACCGCCGCCTCGAAACGGGCGAGGTACTCCTCGGTCTGCCGCTCCAGCGTGATCTGGACGATGGCGATGGTCGGGTTGGCGACATCCGGCTCGTCGATCAGCGCGGTGTAGCCGCGGATGATGCCGGCATGTTCCATGAGCTGCCGCCGGCGCAGGCAGGCTGAGGGCGACAGCCCGACCGCCTCGGCCAGGTCGGCGTTGCTGATGCGCCCGTCGGCGCGCAGCAGCGCGATGATCTTGCGGTCGATGGTATCGAGCGAGTTCATGTGTGGTTTCTGCGAAAACCGGTGAATTTGCTGCGAACACCAGACCATCCGGCCGCAGAAGGATCAACGGAAATCAAGGATCGCCGAGGGCCCTCGGCCGTATTCTGAGGTCGTTGGATCCCCAGCGGTTCGGCCCCGATGACCACTTCCCTTCCAGACGCCTCCGGCGCCACTCTGATCGTCGATCTGGCCGCGATCCGCGAGAATTATCGTGCGCTGCGTCGCCGCCTCGGCGGCACCGCCTGCGGCGCCGTGCTCAAGGCCGACGCCTACGGGCTGGGCGCCGACCGCGTCGCCCCGGTCTTGGCCGCCGAAGGCTGCCGCCACTTCTTCGTCGCCCATCTCGAGGAGGGCATCGCCCTCAGGCCGCATGTGCCGGAGGCGGCGGAAGTGTTCGTGCTGCACGGGCTGATGCCCGGCTGCGAGGACATCGCCTCGGCGCACCGCCTGACCCCGGTGCTGAACAGTCTGGAGCAGGTCGAGGCCTGGACCGCCCTGGCGCGCCGCCTCGGCCGGGCGCTGCCGGCGGCGCTGCAGCTCGACACCGGCATGTCGCGCATGGGGCTGTCGCCGGCCGAGCTGGACCGGATCGCGGACGAGCCGCAGCGTCTGGCCAGCCTCGGCCTCCGCCTGGTGATGAGCCATCTGGCCTGCGCCGAGCGGCAGGACCATCCGGCCAACAACACCCAGCGCCTGCGCTTCGACGTGGCCCGCCGCCGCCTGCCCTCGGCCCCGGCGTCGCTGGCGAATTCCTCCGGCATCTTCCTCGGCCCCGACTTCCACTACGACATGGCCCGGCCCGGGGCCTCCCTCTATGGGCTGGCCCCGGTCTCCGGCGCGGCGAACCCGCTTCGCCCCGTGGTGCGGCTGCAGGCACGCATCGTGCAACTGCGCGGCATCGCCGCCGGCGACGGGGTCGGCTACGGCCTGACCTGGCGTGCGACGGGGCCGACCCGGATTGCGACCGCCGCGGTCGGCTATGCCGACGGCTTCCCGCGCAGCACCGGCATGGCCCATCTCGGCGACGTCGCGCTGCCGGTCGCCGGCACCGTGTCGATGGACTCGATCACGCTCGACGCCTCGGCTCTGCCGGAGGGCGCGCTGCGCCCCGGCGCCGTGGTCGACCTGATCGGCCCGCATCGTAGCGTCGACGCCGTCGCCGCCGATGCTGGGACGATCGGCTACGAGATCCTCACCCGCCTTGGCCGCCGCTTCCGCCGCGAGTACCGCGACGGCCAGCCATCCCCCTCCCCCGCCCTGGTTCTCGAAGGAGTTCCGTCGTGAAGGTCATCGTCCTCGGCGCCGGCGTCATCGGCGTGACCACCGCCTTCTACCTCGCCCGCGCCGGCCATGAGGTGACGGTGGTCGACCGGCAGGAGGGGCCGGCCAACGAGACCAGCTTTGCCAATGCCGGCCAGGTCTCGCCGGGCTATTCCGCGCCCTGGGCGGCGCCGGGCGTGCCGCTGAAGGCGATCAAGTGGATGCTGATGGAGCACAGTCCCTTCGTGCTGCGCCCGCAGCTGGACCCGCGGCAGTGGCTGTGGCTGGCGCAGATGCTGCGCAACTGCACCGCCGGCCGCTATGCCGTGAACAAGGAGCGGATGGTCCGCCTGGCCGAATACAGCCGCGACTGCCTGCGCCAGCTGCGCGCCGACACCGGCATCGCCTATGACGACAAGGCCCAAGGAACGCTACAGCTGTTCCGGACTCAGAAGCAGGTCGACGCCGCGGCCAAGGACATCGCCGTGCTGCGCGAGGCCGGGGTGTCCTACGAGGTGCTGGACCCGGCCGGCTGCGCCGCGGTCGAGCCGGCCCTGGCCGGGGTGACGGACAAGCTGGCCGGCGGCCTGCGCCTGCCCGGCGACGAAACCGGCGACTGCTTCAAGTTCACCAACAACCTCGCGAAGCTGGCCGCCGGCCTGGGCGTGACCTTCCGCTGGGGCGCCCGTATCGCCGGGTTGATGACCGATGGCAACCRCATCGGTGGCGTGGCGCTGGAGGGCGGCGAGACCCTGCGCGCCGACAGCTATGTCCTGGCCCTGGGCAGCTACTCGCCGCTGCTCCTCAAGCCGCTGGGCATCGAGATCCCGGTCTATCCGGTCAAGGGCTACTCGATCACCGTGCCGGTTACCGAGGCGGCGGGCGCCCCGGTCTCGACTGTGATGGACGAGACCTACAAGGTCGCGATCACCCGGCTGGGCGACCGCATCCGAGTCGGCGGCACCGCCGAGCTGGCGGGGTTCAGCAACAAGCTGTGGGACGCCCGGCGGCGGACGCTGGAGCATTCGGTCACCGACCTGTTCCCGACGGGCGGCGACGTCTCCCGCGCCAGCTTCTGGACCGGCATGCGGCCGATGACGCCGGACGGCACCCCGGTGGTCGGCCGCACGCCCTACGGCAACCTGTTCCTCAACACCGGCCACGGCACGCTGGGCTGGACCATGGCCTGCGGCTCCGGCCGGGTGATGTCGGACATCGTCTCCGGCCGCCGCGCCGAGATCGACCTGGAAGGGCTGGCGATGGACCGCTACCGCTGGGCCGACCTGACCGGCATCCGCGGCCCCAAGGGCCGACCGGTCGGTGCGCCGATCCCGCAGGCGGGATAAGTCACAGCACGAAGTCGGCGGCGATCAGGACGACCGTGCCGGTGAGCTGGATGTGGAAGTCGGAGGCGCCGTCGCCATTGACGTCCCCGGCGATGGTGGTGACGCCGCCGCCCGTGCTGTAGCGCAGCTGGCCGGCGACGCCGCCATAGGCGGCGGTGCCGATGAAGCTGAAACCCTGGTCGCCGGCGACGGTCGTGTTGGCGTCGATCCCCGCAAGGTCGATCCTGTCGCCCTGCGCATGGCTGAAATCGGTGATCCGGTCCGCCCCGGCCCCGACCGGGCTCTGCGCCGCAAAGCCGTAGACGAAGCGGTCGCCGCCGGCGCCTCCAGTCAACGTGTCCTTGCCGCCCGCCCCGGTGAGCACATCGTTGCCGCCCCAGCCCTGCAGCGTGTTGGCGCCGGTGTCCCCGACCAGGCTGTCATTGCCCAGGTTGCTGCCGGAGAGGTTCTCGATCCCGTCCAGGTAGTCGCCCGCGGCGTCGCCATTGCTGGCGGTATTGGCCGCCAGGCTGATCACGACCCCGACCGAGCTGGTATAGTAGCTGGCGGTGTCGTTGCCATTGCCGCCATAGAGGCTGTCCGCACCGGCGCCGCCGCGCAGCACATCATCGCCGTCGTTCCCGGAGAGATAGTCGTTTCCGGCGTCCCCCGAGAGGGTGTCGTTGCCGTTGTCGCCATAGAGTGAATCGTAGTCCCCGCCGCCGGAGAGCACATCGTTGCCGTCGTTGCCGGTGAGAGTGTTGCTGACGGCGTCTCCGGTCAGCACATCGTTGTGCGCGCTGCCGTAGACATTCTCGAAATTCGAGATGCTGTCGCCTTGCGCGTCGCCGCCGCTTGCGGTCCCCGACGCCAGATTCACCGCCACGCCGGCGGCGGAGGAACTGTAGGTCAGGGTGTCGGTGCCGGCACCGCCGCCGAGCGTATCGCCGCCGGCGCCACCTTCGACATAGTCGTTGCCTTCGCCGCCGTAGAGCGTGTCGATGCCGGCGCCGCCATAGAGATTGTCCTGGCCGTTGTCGCCGTAAAGGATGTCATTCCCGTCCTCACCGGACAGGTAGTCGCCGCCGTCGCCTCCGGTGAGGATGTCGCTCCCCAGGCCGCCATATCCGTTGTCGCGGCCGCTGCCGCCGTGGAACGTGTCGTTCCCGGCATTGCCGGAAAAGCTGTCGTCGCCGTCTCCCCCGGTCACGACATCGTTGCCGGAGCCGAGAGCGAAGTACAGCTTCTCGAAGTTGCTGAACTGCACGCCGGTCGAGGCGGTCGTGGTGCCCCCCGAGTTGACCGTGACGGAGAACGCCGTCGAAGCGTTCCAATAGTAGAATTGGAGGACGTCCTGTCCGGTGCCGCCGTCGAGGATGTCGGCACCGCCATAGGTATAGACGAAGTCGTCGCCGTCCCCGGCGTTGATGGTGTCTATCGAGCCAGGCAGCGAATCGCCGTCGCTGATCGTGTCGTCCCCTCCACCGCCGGTGATCTGGTCGCTGGACGAGGTGCCATTGAGATTATCGTCGCCCGCCGTTCCATTGATGATCATTGCCTTGCCTCTCCGGAAACGCGTCACCGAAATTCAGTCTCGACTGGCAATTTCGCATCACATTGCGGCATTAATTCGGATCATATCACAATATGCAGGATGGCCGATGTCTGGCGCACCCGCGGGGGACGCGGATCATGGCCGCCGGTTTTCCCGTAGCGCCCGGACCTGGTCCTGCAGGCAGCGGATCAGGTCCTTCAGCGCCGGATCGGCGATCGGTTCGGGCAGCTCAAGCGTGCGGCTGCGGCCGTCCTGCTCGATGGTCAGGGTGAAGCAACGGGCGTCGGGCATCGGCAGGCTCTCCGCCGCCGCCGGGCGGTCGAGGACACGGGCATCGCGCACCAGCGCCTCGATCCGGGCGGCCTCCGCCTGCGGCAGCGCCGCGAGGTCCAGCACCACCGGCTCGGCCAACCCCGGCGCGTAGAACAGGCCCGGGCTCGACATCGCGAAGGTAATCCGCATCATCCGCTCCTGCCCGGCCGTCAGCCGGTCGGAACTCCGACCTGCTTCCAGGCGTCGGCCACGGCCTTGACCTCGACCCTTTTCGACCCGGGCAGCCGGCCCGCCACATCCACCGTCACCGCGGCGAAATCGGCGAACTTCGTGGTCTCGGTCACCCGGGCATCGCGCAACGCATCGTACCAGATCCGCCCCGCCCGCTCCCAGGCATTGCCGCCGATGGCGGTGGCGGCGAGGTAGAAGGCCCGGTTCGGGATGCCGGAATTGATGTGGACGCCGCCATTGTCCTGCATCGTGTCGACATAGTCGTCCATGTGGCCGGGCTGTCTGTCGCGGCCCAGCACCGGATCGTCATAGGCAGTGCCCGGCGCCTTCATCGAGCGCAGGCCGACGCCCTGCACCTTGGCGGTGAACAATCCCCCGCCGATGATCCAGTCAGCCTCCTCGGCCGTCTGCTTCAGCACCCATTGCCTGACCAGCGATCCCCAGACGTCGGATAGGGATTCGTTCAGCGCCCCGGGCTGCTGCATGTAGACCAGCGCGGCCTCGTCCTCGGTGACGCCGTGGCCGAGCTCGTGGCCGATGACGTCGAGCGAGGCGGTGAAGCGGTTAAACAGGTCGCCGTCGCCATCGCCGAACACCATGCGCTGGCCGTTCCAGAAGGCGTTGTTGTAGTCCTCGCCGTAATGGACCGTGGCGTCGAGCGCCATGCCGTCATCGTCGATCGAGTTGCGGCGATAGGCCTCAAGGAAGAAGTCGAAGGTGTGGCCCAGCCCGTCATAGGCCTCGTCGGCCGCGACGTCGCCGGATGGTCCCTGCCCTTCGGCCCGCACCAGCGTGCCCGGCAGGGTCTCGCCGTTGCCGGCAGTGTAGATGCTGCGCTGCCGCGATGGCGGCAGGGCCAGCCTGCGGCTGCGGCGCGCCGCCACCGACTGCGCCGCCGCCAATCGGACGCGCATGGTGCGGAATGTGGTGTCGACTCCGAGCGCCCGGTTGGCGGCCGCCTTCTGGGCCTTGCTGCCATTGGCGAGGATCTCCCGCAGCAAATAGGGCGGCAGGATACAGAAGAGCGAGTGACGATGGTGTCGGGTGCACATGGGACTCTCCCTCTTCCGACAGGCGATCATTCCCAGATGGGGTGCACCCGATAGAAGCCGCGGTGCCGTTATTCGTTCCCTGCCCCATCCCGTGCCGGCGGAGGCGCATATTCTGAAAGCCCGACGAAGGGGAAATAGGCGGCAAAGGTTGCGGCGAACAAAGTCGTCGCCAAGGCAATGGTCTGGTTCGTCACGCTGAGGTCCTTGGTCAGCTCGGCGACAACGTTGCCCAGCAGGAGAACGATATAGGTGAAGGCCTGACGTGCATGCGCGGCATCGGTCCCCTGGCGACGAACCTCGGCGAAGGTGTGCTTGAGCTTGAAGCCCACCTTGGCCCGGTATCGCTTGAGGCCCTGCACACCCTGATGGGCGTTCGGGTCGCCTGGCATCGCCGGCTCGAGGCCCTGCGCAATCCTGTCGAAGTACTGGTTGAAGGCACGGTACGAAATCGTCTCCATCAGCTCGACAGCCGTATAGGCCCCGACATATTTGGCCACCTCCTTGGCGGCTTCCCTTCCGACCAGGCCGGCCGCCTGGGTACCGGCGCCGCTATGCACCAGTCCTTGAGCGATCAGAATGGTCGTCAGCTGGGAATACACCGAGTACGCCAGATTGTCGCCGAGCACCGCCCGCATGTTCAGCAGCAGGTCGCCGCGACGATTCTGCGTGACCGGCATGAACAGGTTCGCCATGTCGCGCAGGCCTATAATCAGCGCCCTGGCAGCCGCGGGCGCCTGGGCCGCAACCCCGCCCCCCTTCTGGGCAGCGGCGGCGGTCGCCCCGATCATCATCAGCGTATTGGTGACGAGCGAAGCGTATTGCTTTCCTGTCGGTGCCATTCGGTCCGCTTCCGGTCGACTGGCGCTGGTGTCATAGACCAGGCCGCCAACCTTCACCACGACCGGCAGAAAATTCAGCCCGATCAGCAATGCGGCGAGATCCTGTTGCGTCTTGTCGCTGCTTGCGGCGATGCCATAGGAAGCCGCTTCCCGGATGGTGGCGAATGTGGTCAGCAGCGCGGCGTCGCGCAGAATGATCTTCCCGATATCCACGGTTGCACGCAGCATGCTTGCGCTTGCTGCCGCATCCGTCCCCTCCGCCCCGGCCGCCTCGGCGTCGACGAGGAGTTGCTCCATTCTCTGCCGCGTCTCCCGGAGATCCGACGGAGCGGTCTCTCCCTCGACATCCGTCTCCTGCGGTTGCGTCGTTGTGGGCGCCGCGGTTATCTCGTCGTCCTGAAGCGATTCAGGCAGTTGCTGGATGGCGCGACGGAGCGCTTCGCCGTCCAGTCGCTCCAAAGTCTGCATAAGTTGATTAATTTTTCCATCTAGCTCAGCATTTTGTTGATCCAGCGTAGTTTGATTTTGCTGAATCTCATCATTTTTATTTCTACTTTCCAGTATCTTGGATTCGATGTCCGAAATTTTCTCCTGATTCTGAGAAATTTTATTTTTAATGTCTTCTATGTTCCTTTCATATACTTTAATTATTTCATCGGTATTTCTAATTTCTTGTTCCAGTTCTTCGATTTTATTGTTCGCATTTATTGATTCCTGCATCTTCAAATGAAATTCGTCGTCAATGGACTGAAGTTCACTGATCGCAGAATCCCGGCCATCCGCAAGGTTGCCCAGAGCGTCGATGACGCGGGTCACCTGCTCTGTCTCGGTTGTCAGACCTGCCACCTTGGTCCCGATCCGATCGAGGTCTTCCTCGCTGGTTTCCACGGCTTCGGAACGCTCGGCCTCAAGGGCTCTGAGCCTTGCAATTTCCGCCGCATATCCCTGGTCCTGCGGATCTTCAGGCGGGGGGCCGAGGGCCTCGATCTCGCGCTGCAGGGCCTCGAGGCCTGCGATCGCATCGGTGTTCCGCCCCCTGGCTGCCTGCTCTTCCGCCTGCGCCTCTTCCGTCCGCCCCGCCAGATCGTCGAGCTCCCGGCCGAGAGCGTCGCGCCGTTCGGCGATTAGAGCCTTCAAGCGGTCTAAGTCCTTCGTTTCGCCCGCTTCGCCCACCGCGATTCCCTGGGCATCCAACGCGGCGCCGACCTCCGTCCACCGTTCTTCGAGTGTATCGAACAACCTGTCGAGCTCGACCTCATAACCGTCCAAGGCCTCACGTTGCGCTTCAACCTGTTCCAGCAGCTCAAACGAGGCGTCCTGCTGCCTGCTCATATCCGTGAATGCTTGCTCCTCCGCCGTAGCAAGCCGCTCGAATTCACTGAGATGGTCGTTCTGCGTCTGCTGGAAGCCGTCCAGACTCTCGAAAAGCGCCATCTGCTCTTCTGTGCCTGTCAGCCGATTGTCGAACAGGGTTTGCGATTCTTCGAGGCGGGTGGTGAGTTCTTCATCCGTGTCGCGCCGGGCCAGCGTCCGAAGGCGCCGCGCGTCGACGGCGGTCCGTATCCGGGCAGGGTCGGTGTCCGTCAGCCGAGCCAACCAACTGATCAGTTCCGGGCCGACCGGCGGTTGCCCTTGGCTCGAGCTACTTCCGCCAATTGTCGGCTGCTGTGAACTGTCCGCCATCCTTACTCTCCCAACGCTGCCCGGAGAACCGAGATTGTTACGCCTGACACAATCCCGGCAGGATTGGCCCGAAGGGCACCGATGGGAATTCCGCTTTTGTTATGGGCCGATGCGCGACCCGGATGTCCGCGCCGGCCCTCCCGCCAAGCGAGACCGTTCAGAACAGCAATCCATCCCTTTGCCGTCATTCTTGCGATTGCGTCATTGCAGGATCGCCGAGCAATCCGCCGCTTTCGAAGACCCCTCGGCCTTGATCCAGGCGGAGTCCCCTACTCCACCGTGACGCTCTTGGCGAGGTTGCGGGGCTGGTCGACGTCGGTGCCCTTGGCGACGGCGGTGTGATAGGCCAGCAGTTGCACCGGCACGGCGTAGAGGATCGGGGCGACGAAGGGGTCGACGGCCGGCAGGTCGATCGCCGCGACGGGGCCGGGTCCGAGCTTCTCGATGCCCTCGCGGTCGGAGAAGAAGATCACCTTGCCGCCGCGGGCCATCACCTCCTGCACGTTCGACACCGTCTTGTCGAACACCGGGTCGCGCGGCGCCAGCACGATCACCGGCAC
>NZ_JBFRCU010000065.1:0-43295 GCF_052113205.1 Inquilinus sp. YAF38
CGGCAGGCCCGGCGGTGTGCTCCTGCACCGGGCCCGGCCCCAGCCCCGACAGCCAGTCGCGGCCGCCCCGGCCGGGCGGGCCGGCGGCCGCCAGCGGCATGCCGGCGAAGCCCAGCGCCTCGATCACCGCGCCGGTGCCGGCCCGCCACAGCCAGGTGCGGCGCGCGACGATCGGGTGCGGCACCGCCAGGGTCAGGGCGGCGCCGGCCAGCGGCAGCCCGTCGGCCAGCAGGCGGCCGCCGAGCTCGGCCAGGAAACGGTCGGGTCCGGGCGAGGCGCCGGCTTCGTCCAGCAGCCAGGCGAGGGGCGCGGGCAGATCCATGCCGCGATCATGCCGCCGCGGCCCCGGGCCTGTCACCCGTCGTGGGTGGCGAACTCCGTCCCGGCCGTGTTATTTTGCCGGCCTTGTAGGATTGGATGGCAGGGCAAGCCCATGGACGACCCAACCGTCTTCCGGCGCGAGATGCGGATTCCGGCGCCGCCCGCCACCATCTTCGCCTTCCTGACCGACCCGCAGAAGCTGCTGCGCTGGATGGGCATCTCAGCGACGCTGGAGCCGCAGCCGGGCGGCCTCTACCTGCTCGACGTCAACGGCAAGGACAAGGTGCGCGGCGCCTTCCGCGAGGTGGTGCCGGTGCACCGCCTGGTCTACAGCTTCGGCTGGGAGGGCAATGAAGAGGTCCCGCCGGAGTCGAGCCAGATCGAGATCGACCTGATCGAGCAGCCGGACGGCACCCTGATGCGGATGACCCATAGCGGCCTGCCGCCTTCGGCCGTGCCGGCCCATGCCAAGGGCTGGGCGCATTATCTCGACCGGCTGGCGGCCGTGGTTGCGGACCTCGACCCCGGCCCCGACATGCAGGCCTGCGACGCGCCGAAAGGCTGATCGCCGCGGCCAGCGGCAACCGTGGAGAGACCGATGCCAGACGCCCTCGTCGTCCACCGCGAAACCCATGTTCCGGCGCCGCCCGCCGCGGTGTTCGCACTGCTGACCGATCCGGAGCAGATCCTGCGCTGGATGGGCACCGAGGCGCAGCTCGACCCGCAGCCCGGCGGCCTGTACCTGGTCAACGTCACCGGCGCCCGCTTCGCCCGCGGCGCCTTCCGCGAGGTGGTGCCGGTGCATCGCCTGTCCTACAGCTTCGGCTGGGACGGCAGCGAGGTGGTGCCGCCGGGGTCGAGCCTGGTCGAGATCGACCTGGTCGAGCAGCCGGACGGCACGCTGCTGAAGATGACCCACACCGGCCTGCCCAATGCCGAGCAATGCGCCGGCCATGCCGAGGGCTGGGGCCACTACCTCGACCGTCTGGCCGTTGCCGGCGGCGGACGCGATCCAGGGCCGGATCCCTGGCTCGGCCGGACCGGCTGATCCTCGCCTGTCGGAGTCCGGCTCCCCCGTTCGTCCTTCGGAGAGACCCGTTCCGGAGGTGAGCCATGGATGAGAGACCGGTCATCAAGTCGCGCCGCAAGGGCCGAAACCAGACGCAGAGCATGCTGATCCCGAGCGAGGGCATGGTCGCCGACGCGCTGCGGGCGGCCCCACCCGGCCGGCTGTCGGATCTCACTGAACTGCGGCGGACGCTGGCGGCGCAGCATGGGGCCGATGCCTGCTGCCCGGTCACCACCCAGCGCCACTTGGTGCGGATCAGCCAGGATGGCAGCGCGCCGTTCTGGCGCGTCATCGACCCCGACCGGCCCTTCGCCCGGCGCATGGCCGGCGGGCCGGACGGCATCCGGGAGAAGCTGGCCGCAGAACGCTGACGGCGCGGCTGGGTTCCCGGCCCGGATCCTACCCTTTGGGCACCGCGCGGATGAAGGCTGCGCCCAGGCTGCCCTGATGCGCGGCCTGCAGCAGCCCGCGATACAGCGACAGGACATGGTCGTAGCCCGCCGCACCCGCCAGGGCGAGGATGTCGGATCGCTTCGCCTCGATCTTCGCCACCAGGACGGAGTACCACCTGACGTAGGAGTCATGCGCCTCCTCCACGTCGGTGACCCGCCATCCGGCGGAGTCCAGCACATCGGGAATCCGGGACAGCAGCGGAGGGCTCGGCAGAAACGGTCTTCCCGCGTCCATTAAGGCATGCGGGTCGTAGCTGCCGCGATTGACGTGATCGAAGATCACCATCCGGGTGCCATCCGTTGAGATATTTCTCAGTGTTCGGAGCGCCCGGACCTGGTCCGGAAAGCAGTAATAGGCGTTGAACATGCACAGGATGCCGGCGGTGACGCCGACCGTCCGGTCGGCATCGCAAACATCGCAGACGTGGAATTCCACGCCGGGATAATTCGTCCGGGCGGCGGCGATCGAGGCGGGCTCGATGTCGAAGCCGACCACCTTCCCCCAGCCCCTCGCCTGCAGATAATTCGCCGTGCCGCCCCGTCCGCATCCGGCGTCGACGATGATCTGGCCGGGCTGCTTCTCGAACGGCCGCATGGCGAGCTCGATGGCCTCTTCCTCGCCGGCATGGGCGTAGTCGCCGTCCCGCACCAAGGACAGCACCCGCATCCCCTCGAACGAGTTCATCGAAAACACGTCGCGTCTCCTCCTGCCGAGCGGCGCGCCTGACGTCAGGCCGGAGCCACGGTACAGGAGACGGCCGGGCACGTGCGAGCGCCGGCGGCACCGTCGACCGTCAGTCCTCGTCCTTGCCGGCCAGCCGGGCCTCCCGCGCATCATTGATGTACTGGGCGGCGACCAGCCAGCCCTTCAGTGGCCGCAGCAGGGCAAGACAGCCGCCGATCAGGAGCGGCACCGAGGTCAGGAGGTGCACCCAGATCGGCGGCTCATAGGCCAGTTCCAGCCAGGCGGCGAAGGCGATCACCGGGAAGCTGACGATCGAGATGACGAAGAAGGCCGGTCCGTCCGCCGGATCGGCGAAGCCGTAATCCAGGCCGCAGACATCGCAGCGCGGCGCCAGGGTCAGGAAGCCCTGGAACAGGTGGCCCTGGCCACAGCGCGGGCAGCGCGCCCGGATGCCGACTTGGAAGGGCTTCAGCGTCGGGTAGGTGGCCATGGTGAGTCCCCTGTGGCAGGCCGCGGGGTGGCTGCGGTCGATTGTACGCGCATCATCTAGTATTGCCATACATCTTGTTCAAGTGTATGGATATGCGATGAACCGCCGCAGCCGCTGACCAATGTCGAAATACCGCTCGATCGTCGCCCAATTGGCCGACCGAATCCGCTCCGGCGCGATGCTTCCGGGATCTCGCCTGCCGGCGCAGCGGCAGCTGGCGGCACAGCTCGGCGTCGACCTGACCACGGTGACCCGTGCCTACACCGAGCTGAAGCGTATGGGGCTGGTCGAAGGACGCACCGGCAGCGGCAGCTTCGTCCGTGGCGTTCCTGCCGCCGCGGCGCCGGCGACGACTGCGGATGGCTTCGACCTCAGCATGAACGTGCCGCCGCGGCCACCGGGGCTGGGCGACCGGGTGGCACAGGGCCTAGCGGCGCTGCTGGCGGGGCCGGATGGCGCCGCCAGCCTCGGCTACCAGCCCAGCGGCGGTACGGCCGGCGACCGCGCCGCGGCCGCCGGTTGGCTCGGCCGCCGCCTCGGCGCGGTGGCGGAGGACCGGGTGGTGGTCGCGGCGGGGGCGCAGAGCGCGCTGTTCGGCCTGCTTGACCTGCTGCTCGACCGCGGCGACACCTTGGCCTGCGCCGGCCTGACCTATCCCGGCATGCGGGCGATCGCCGCCCATCTCGGGCTGCGCCTGGCCGGCCTGGTGCAAGATCGCGATGGCCTCGATCCCGGGGCGTTCGAGCATCTGTGCCGGACCGGCCCGCCCAAAGCGCTCTACCTCGTGCCGACCATCGCCAGCCCGACCACGGCGACGCTGCCGCTGGAGCGGCGGCAGGCGATCGCCGCCACCGCCCGTCGGTACGGCGTCGCAGTCATCGAGGACGACGCCTATGGCGCGCTGCCGGAGACGGCGCCGCCGCCGCTGACCGCCCTGGCGCCGGAGATCGCCTGGCACGTCGCCTCGCTGTCGAAATGCGCCACGCCGGCGCTGCGCGTCGCCTATGTCGCGGCGCCCGACGCCCGGGCGGCGCTGCCGCTGACCGCGGGGCTGCGCGCGATCAGCCTGATGGCCTCGCCGCTGACCGCCGGCCTGGCCACGCGCTGGATCGGCGACGGCACGCTCGACGAATTGACGACAGCGATCCGGACGGAGAACCGGGCCCGGCAGCGCCTGGCGGCCGCGATGCTGCCGGCCGGTGCCGTCGCCGCCCATCCGGACGGCAATCATCTCTGGCTGGCTTTGCCGGAAGGCTGGACGGCGGTGGCCTTCACCGCGGCCGCGCGGGAATCGGGTCTGCTGGTGGTGCCAGCCGATGCTTTCGATGTGGCCGGTGCGCCGCCCCCGGCGGTGCGGCTGTCGCTCGGCGGCGTGGCCGACCGGGTGGGGCTGGAGCGGGCTCTGCTGCGCCTGTCCGGACTGCTCGCCTGGCCCAGCGCGCCGGGCCAGGCAATCGTGTGAGTCACTCCGTCGCCGGCAGCGGCGTCCAGCGACCCTTGACCTTTTGAAAGCTGTGAACCGGCATCGGCACGAAGCCGGCTCCGTCCCAGCGCCGCGGCTCCAGCGTCAGCCGGTCGCCATCGACCAGGATGCGGTTATAGGCGTTCGGCTCGTTGCGCCGGCGGCTCGAGGTCGCGGTCGCCGCCTGCGCCACCAGGATCGGCCGCCGCACCCGGCCATGATGGGTGGTGACCTCGCCGTAGAAGCCCCGGTGCAGATGCCCGGTCAGGATCAGGTCGACCCCGGCGGTGGCGAAGAAGCGCAGCGCCGTCTCGGCTCGCCCGATCAGCTTGGTCTCCGGCGCATCGGGCGGCGGCAGGAAAGGGTGGTGCGCCACCACGATCTTCAGCATGCCGCGCGGCAGGGCGCGCAGCGTCTCGCGCACCCGCTCGATCTGCTCCAGGCTGATCGAGCCATGCGACCAGTTCCAATGCGCCACCAGCCGCCGGGCGGTGTTGACCCCGATCAGCACGATCCCGTCCTGGACCAGCAGCGGCGCCGTGTCCGGGGTGATGAAGCGGCGGTAGCGCGAGAACGGCTTGGTGAAGCGCGACAGCAGGTTGTGCCGCGGGATGTCGTGATTGCCCGGCACCACGATGTAGGGCGCCGGCAGCCGGTCCAGGAAATCCCGCGCCGCCGCGAATTCACCGCTGTGGGCATCCTGGGTGAGGTCGCCGGAGACGGCGATCACCGAGGGCTTGAGCGCCTTCAGCTCGGCCAGCAGGGCCTCGACCAGCGCCGGCTCGGTGCGGCCGAAATGCAGGTCGGAGATGTGGGCGACGCTCTTCATAACTCCGGCATGTCGGGCGTATCGGGATCGGTGCGCGGCACCAGCACGGTCAGCGCACGCGGCAGGATGCGATAGCGCAACGGCGTCGCCAAGAAATGGTTCTCCCCATCATTGGCGACCCATAGCCGCGGGCGGCGCGAGATCACGTTGACCCGGCGCGCCGCCAGCGCCGCCGCGGCGGGGTCGTGCTGCCAGGTGCCGGCGACGATGCGGGCGATCAGGCGCCACAGATCGAGCCGGCGGTCGATCCGCGCGGCGTAGATGCCCAGCGTGCCGCCGTCGAGCGCGGTGCGGGTGTGGATCGCGGCGAAACCCTCGGCCAGCGGGTTGTTGGTGACGGCGAGCGTGCGGGTGACCAGCCGCACCGGCCGGCCGTCGGCCTGCAGCACGACATGCAGCCGTGGCCCGCGGTCGAAGCCGCGGAAGAAGGCGCGCAGCAGCCGCAGCCATTTCAGCGGCCCGGGATCGTGCCGCATCCGCTCGCGCTGCTGCACCATGCGCGGGGCGATGCCCGGCAGCGAGCTGTTCAGGAAGATCCGGTCATTGACCAGGGCGACGTCGATCCGCCGGGGGATGCCGGCCAGGAGAGCCGGCAGCGCCGCCTCGGGCGACAGCGGGATGCCGAGATCGCGGGCCAGCAGGTTGGCGGTGCCCATCGGCAGGATGCCGAGCGGCCGGCCGGTTCCGGCCCGGTTCTCGGGCAGCAGGCGCTCGGCCGCGGCGATGATGGTGCCGTCGCCGCCGCCGATCAGGATCGCCTCGGCGTCCGAAGCGATGGCGGCGTCCAAGGCCCGGCACAGCTCCGGGCCCTGACCCACCATCACGCGCGGCTCGTGCCCGGCCTCGGCCAGGATCTGCTGCAGCCGGGCCGCGATGGCCTCGCGCGGCCGGCCCAGCAGGGCGCCGGCGGCGCCGTTCAGCACCAGCGCCACGCGCATCCGGCACTCCTCATCGGGCGGTGCCGGTGGTGCCGCCCTCGCAGGTGCAGGCGGTGCTCGGGATGGTGCCGCCCGGGATCGGGCAACTGCCATACATCGTGACGCAGCGATAGGCTGCGCCGGCCGAGGGCAGCGGCAGCAGCGGGTTGCTTGGCGCCTTGCGGCTCAGGCTCTCCGCCTGCCGCGGCGCTGGCACCGGCTGGGCCCGGAACGGCGCCAGCTGCGGTGCTCTGGTCTGCCCGGGCGGCGTGATTTCCAGGGGGGCCGGTCGCTGGCCGCGGGTGATCGCCGGCGACCCGATGCCGCCGGCGCAGGGACTGCCGATCTGGCCGGGGTCGACGATGCATTGCGCCATGGTGGGCGCCGTGGCGGCGGAGGCCGCCGCGACGACGAGGCCGGCGGCAAGGGCCAGGCGGATCAGCGGGCTCATGCTGATGAGATGTGCGGCGGGCCGGCTACTTCAATGGTCGCAGAGCGCGATGTTTCGCTGCGTTTCCGCCTCGTTTCGTTCTAAGGTGAGGGCGAAACTGGAGTCGGGCGCGGTGCCGGGCCATGCATGGCCGGCCGATCGCGCAGCCGAGCTTCGAAAAACTCACCCTCCCAATCTGGAACGCCAGCCGACCGGCGTGGTCGGCCGCGGCGTCAGCCCCAGCCACCCGAGAGGCAGCCATGGCTTTCACGTTGAAGATCAACGGCACACCCCAAGAGGTCGATGTCGACGGCGACACCCCGCTTCTCTGGGTGTTGCGTGACGTGCTCGGCATGACCGGCACCAAATTCGGCTGCGGCCAGGCCCTGTGCGGCGCCTGCACCGTGCATGTCGACGGTGCGGCGACGCGGTCCTGCGTCACCACGGTCGACAGCATCGGCGACAGCGCCATCACCACCATCGAGGCAGTCGGCGGGACGCCGCAGGGCAAGGCCCTGCAGCAGGCTTGGCTGGAGCTGGAGGTGGTGCAGTGCGGCTACTGCCAGTCCGGCCAGATCATGTCGGCGGCGGCGCTGCTGAAGGACACGCCGAAGCCGACGGATGACGACATCGACGCCGCCATGTCCGGCAATGTCTGCCGCTGCGGCACCTATCAGCGGATCCGCGCCGCGATCCACAAAGCCGCGGCGTGAGGGAGGATCAGACCATGCCTGATGGTTCGTACACCCTCGATCGCCGCGGGTTCCTCAAGGTCGGCGCCGCCGTCGGCGGCGGTCTGGCCCTCACCGTCGCCCTGCCGTCCGCGCTGCGGCCCGCTTTGGCGGCGGCCGAGGCAGCCGGCTTCGTGCCCAACGCCTTCATCCGCATCGACCGCCAAGGGCTGGTGACCCTGGTGATTCCCTCGGCCGAGATGGGGCAGGGCATCTACACCGCCGAGGCCATGCTGCTGGCCGAGGAGCTCGAGGTCGGGCTGGACCAGGTCCGGCTCGAGCATTCGCCGCCCAGCGATGCGCTCTACGCCAATCCGCTGATCGGCGCGCAGCTCACCGGCGGCTCGACCTCGGTCCGCGGCTTCTGGACGCCGCTGCGCCAGGCCGGCGCCACGGCGCGCATCCTGCTGGTCGCCGCCGCGGCCAAGCAATGGGGCGTCGATCCGGCCGGGCTGAAGGCGCAACTCGGCAAGGTCTCGGACGGCAAGCGGTCGCTCGGCTATGGCGAGCTGGCCGACCTGGCCGCGACCCTGCCGGCGCCGGACCCGAAATCGGTGACGCTGAAGGACCCGAAGGACTTCACCATCATCGGCAAGCCGGCCAAGCGCCTGGACACGCCGGACAAGGTGAACGGCAAGGCCGAGTTCGGCATCGACGTGAAGCTGCCGGGCATGAAGGTCGCCGCGATCGCGATCTCGCCGGTCAGCGGCGGCAAGCCGAAATCGGTGGACGAGGCCGCGGCCATGGCGGTCAAGGGTGTCCGCCAGGTGGTGAAGACCGACGAATCGGTGGCCGTGGTCGCCGACCATATGGGGGCGGCCAAGAAAGGGCTCGAGGCCGCGGCGATCCAGTGGGATGACGGCCCGAATGCCGGCGTCAACAGCGCCGACCTGATCCGCCAGCTGGAGGAGGAGTCGAAGAAGCCGGGCGCCGTGGCCCGCAACGAGGGGGATGCCGAGAAGGCCCTGGCCGGCGCGGCGCAGCGGGTCGAGGCGATCTACCAGGTGCCCTTCCTGGCCCATGCGGCGATGGAGCCGATGAACTGCACCGTGCATGTGCGGAAGGACAGCTGCGAGATCTGGGTCGGCACCCAGGTCCCGACCATGGCCCAGGCGGTGGCCGCGCAGGTCGCCGGCCTGCCGAAGGAGAAGGTGCAGGTCCACAACCACCTGATCGGCGGCGGCTTCGGCCGGCGGCTCGAGGTCGACGGCATCGCCCGCGCGGTCGCGGTGGCGAAGCAGGTGGACGGCCCGGTGAAGGTGGTCTACAGCCGCGAGGAGGACATCCAGCACGACATGTACCGGCCGTATTACTACGACCGGTTCTCGGCCGGGCTGGACGTGGAAGGTCGGCCGGTGGCCTGGACCCACCGCATCGCCGGCTCCTCGATCATGGCGCGCTACTTCCCGGCCGGCTTCAAGGACGGGGTCGACGCCGACGCGGTCGAGGCCGCGGCCGAGCCGCCCTATGCCTTCCCGGCGATCCGGGTCGAATATGTCCGGGTCGAGCCTCAGGGCGTGCCGACCTCCTGGTGGCGCGGCGTCGGCCCGACCCACAACGTCTTCGTGGTCGAAGGCTTCGTCGACGAGCTGGCGGCGGCGGCCAAGCAGGACCCGGTCGCCTACCGCAAGTCGCTGCTGGGCCACAATCCGCGGGCCCTCGCGGCGCTGACGCTGGCGGCGGAGAAGGCCGGCTGGGGCACGCCGCTGCCGAAGGGCCATGGCCGCGGCGTGATGGTGCAGTTCGCCTTCGGCAGCTATGTCGCGATGGTGGCGGAGGTCGAGGTGGCGGGCGACGGGTCGATCAAGGTTCACCGCCTGGTCTGCGCCGTGGATTGCGGCCTGGCGGTCAACCCGGACACGATCGAGGCCCAGGTCCAGGGCGGTTCGCTGTTCGGCCTGACCGCGGCGCTGCACGGCAACATCACCTTCGCCAACGGACGGGTGGAGCAGTCGAACTTCGACACCTACCTGCCGATGCGGATCGACGAGGTGCCGGTGGTCGAGACCCATCTGATCAAGAGCGCCGAGGCCCCCGGCGGCATCGGCGAGACCGCGACCGCCGCCGTCTCCCCGGCGGTGGCGAACGCGATCTTCGCCGCCACCGGCAAGCGCCTGCGCAGCCTGCCGTTCGACGCGGATCTGCTGAAATCATCGTCCTGATCGACCGAACCCGGCGGGGGCCAAGGGCTCCCGCCGGCACCATCCCGAAGGGAAGAGGAAGAAGATGAAGCTGACGCAATGGGCCCTCGCGGCCCTGCTGGTGGCCGGCGCGGGCACGCCGGCTTTGGCCGATGGCGATGCGGCGCGGGGCCAGACCCTGTTCTCGCGCTGTAGTGCCTGCCACACGGTGACCGAGCAGAACAAGATGGGCCCGCATCTGTCCGGCGTGTTCGGCCGCACCGCCGGCACGGTGGCCGGCTACACCTACTCCAAGGCCATGGCCGCCTACGGCAAGGCCTGGGACGAGACGACGCTCGACACTTTCCTGACGGCGCCGAACAAGGCCGTGCCGGGTACCAAGATGGCGGCCGGCGCCATCGCCAACCCGCAGGACCGCGCCGACATCATCGCCTATCTGAAGACGCTGGGCGCGTCGTAAGGCTGCGAACCGAATCGTACGACTCCACCCTTCTACTCTCCCCCTCCCCTCGCGGGAGGGGGGTGGAGGGAGGGGGTGTCGATGACAGGATCGGGCATCGGGGGCGGCGATACTCTCGTTGCGACCGTCGACCTCTGCGCTGACGGCGCCAAACCCTCCCCCTGGCCCCCTCCCGCAAGGGGAAGGGGAGGATAAATGGGCGAGGCGGATTCCGATGACCGCCGCCTTCCACCCCGGCCCCTTCGTCCGTCACCCTATCCACACCGCCTCGACATTGTTGCCGTCCGGGTCGATCAGGAAGGCGGCGTAGTAGGTCGGGCTGTAGTCGGCCCGCAGCCCCGGCGCGCCGTTGTCGCGGCCGCCGGCGGCCAAACCCTCAGCATGGAAGCGGTCTACCGCCGCGCGGTCCGGCGCACGGAAGGCGACATGCGTGCCCGTGCCCGCCGTTCCGGATCGGTACAGCCACAGCGCCGGCGCCCCGGTCGGGCCGAGGCCGGCATCGGCATCGCCGCGGGAATAGACCCCGTAGCCGAGCGGGGCCAGCACCGCCTCGTAGAAGCGCAGGCTGGCGTCGAGGTCGCGGACCTTCAGGCCGACATGATCGTACATGGCAGAAACCTCCGTTTTGAGCCGGAGGTCATGCTGCGGCGATCGGGGCCAGCCTTTCTTGGAAGATCTTGCGGTCGCCCCGGGCCGCCTTGCGGAAGCGCTGGGGCGAGACGCCGGCGGCGCGATGGAAGCTGCGCACGAAGTTCGAGAGGTCGCCGAAGCCGACATCATAGGCGATGTCGGTCACTGGCCGGGCGTCCTCCGCCAGCAGCCGGGCGGCGCGGCGCAGCCGCGCGCGGACCAGATACTGGTGCGGGGTGACGCCCAGGCTGCGGGCGAAGATCCGCAGGAAATGGAACGGGCTCAGGCCGACGGTGCGGGCCGCGCCGTCCAGGTCGACCGGCTGGTCGGCATTGGCGTCGATCCACAGCGCCACCTCCACCGCCCGGCGGCGGTCGCGCGCCGCGGGCTCGGCCGGCCGCACCTCGCGCCCGGTCACCAGGGCGACGAAGCGGGCGGCGAAGGCGATGCCGACCTCGTCGAGCCCCAGATCGCTGCGGCCTGTTGCGGCGGCCTGGGCCAGCTCGCCCAGCACCATCAGCCCGGGCAGCGGTGGCATCGCCCCGGCGCGCCAGGCGGCGCGGTCGTCGCCGATCGCCTCGACCAGGGCCGGGGCCAGCTCGAAGGACAGGCACTCGTCGCCGCCATGGTGGTGGTCGTGCATGCAGGTGAACTCGTCGCCCGGATGGCCGACCAACACCGACCCCGCCACCAGCTCGTCCGCCCGGCCCAGCTGGCAGCAACCGAAGCTGCCGCGCCGGACATAGGAGAGGGAATGGCCGGCGTGCAGCTCGGTGAAGGGACGGTCGCCCGGCCCGGCGCTGCACCGGTAGTCATAGACCACCATCGACGGGCGCTGCAGGATCTGTTCGGCGGGCATGCGCCGAGTCTGCGCGCGCCCGCCGCGCCGGGCAAGCCCGGTCGGGCTGCGCCCAGTCGGCCGCACCTGGTCAGTCGAACAGCGAGGCCTGGGCGGCGGCCGCGGCGCCTTCGATCCGCAGCATGCGCAGCTTGGTGTCGACGCCGCCGGGGGCGGAGAAGCCGCCGGGCTTGCCGCCCGCCGCCAGCACCCGGTGGCACGGCACCACGATCGGGAACGGATTGTGCCCCATCGCCTGGCCGACGTCGCGGGCCAAGAGCGGGTCGCCCAGCCGTTTGGCGATCTCGCCATAGGTCATGGTCGACCCAGGCGGGATGGCGCGGGCGATGGCGTAGACCCGGCTTTCGAACTCCGAGACACGGCCGAGGTCGACCGGCACGTCCGACAGGTCATCGCGCTCGCCATGCAGCAGGGCGCCGATGCGCTCGATCACCCGGGCGATCTCGGGCGGGGGCGCGCCTTCCTCGGCGCCGGGGCAGCGCCGGAGCAGGCGCATCCGCGTCCTCTCCGGGCTGGACCCCGGCAGTTGCACGCCGGTGATGCCGCGCGGTCCCCAGGCGATGCCGCAGGGGCCGATGGCGGTCTCGAACAGGGTATAGAGATGCTCGCTCATGGGCCGGATCATACTGCCCATCCTTCGGGCAGTCGGCCCGGTTCTTGCGGTCAAACTCAGTGGCCCGCCGTAACCGGGCCGGGCTCCGCCGCCGTCTCGATCTCTGCTTCCTGCGGCCTGGCGCTTGCCGGGCGCGGGGCGATCGGGATCAGCCAGATGGTGACGAAGGTCAGCACCGCCATCGCCACCACGCCCAGGAAGGTCCAGTGCAACGCCTGGTCGAAGACGCCGCGGACGGACGGGTTGGCGGCCAGCTCGGCCAGGCCCGCCGGCTGGTTCAGCACGTCGTGCACGCTCGCTGCCAGCGCGCCGCTGCCGAAATGGGCGATGCCGATGTTCAGGATGGCGCCCAGCGCGGTGGCGCCGATGGTGCTGCCCAGGTTGCGGGCGAAGATGATCGACGCCGTGGCGCTGCCGCGCATCGACCATTCGACGCTGTCCTGCACCACGGCGATGGTGGTCAGGCTGATCAGCCCCATGCCGAAGCCCATGATGAAGGCGCCGGCGCCGGCCACCACCGGGTGGGTCTGCGGCGTCAGGAACAGCAGGAAGCTGGCGCCGATCGGGAACAGCAGGCTGCCGACCCGCAGGGTGCGGCGGACGCCGAAGGCTCGGTACAGCCGCTGCGACAGCATCACCGCCAGCGGCCAGCCGAACACCAGCATGCTCAGGGTGAAGCCGGCGGTGATCGGCGACCGGCCCAGCACGCCCTGGACATAGACCGGCAGGATGGTGGTCAGGCCGATCAGCGCCATGCCGGCCAGGAGGGTGGCGATGTTGCTGGTCGCGACCAGCCGGCGGCCCCACAGCTCGAGCGAGATGATCGGCTCCGGCGCCCGCCGCTCCTGCCACAGGAATAGCCAGCCCGCGACCAGGAACAGCAGCGCCAGGCCGCCCAGCACCCAGCCATCGGCGTCGGTCTCGGTCAGGATCACCAGCAGCGACACGATGGCGGCCGAGAACAGCGCGGCGCCGGTGTAGTCGATCCGGACCTGGCGCGGCTGGATCGATTCCCGCAGGAACAGCAGGAAGCCCAGGATGGTCAGCACGCCGAAGGGCAGGTTGAGCCAGAAGATCCAGGCCCAGGACAGGTGGTCGACGATGACGCCGCCGGCCAGCGGCCCGATGACGGCGGAGGTGGCCCAGACGCTGGCCATCATGCCCTGTGCCCGGCCGCGCTCCTCCAGCTTGTACAGGTCGCCGATCACCGTCATCGTCACCGGCGTGATCGCGCCGGCGCCCAGGCCCTGCAGCAGCCGGAACAGGATCAGCGATCCCATCGACCAGGCGAAGCCGCACAGCACCGACCCGGCCAGGAACAGCGCCGTGCCGCCGACCAGGACCGGCTTGCGGCCGAACACATCCGACATCTTGCCGTAGATGACCGTGGTGGTGGACTGCGCCAGCAGGAAGGCCGAGAACACCCAGCTGTAATAGGTGAAGCCGCCGAGCTCGCCGACGATGCGGGGCATGGCGGTGGCGACGATCGTCGCCTCGATGGCGACCATGAAGGTCGCCAGCATGATCGAGGCGATGATGAACGGTCGCTTCGACCGGTCGACAGCGGTGGACATCGGCGTTCCTCGGGGACATTTCTCCAGGCCCTGGGTGGGCCTGGTGCGGCGGACAGGGCAGGGGATCTGTTCTACATTTGTCACCATGCCTGGCCGGGCAAGCTTGGCCGGGTGCCGGCTGCCATGCCGTTTTACCGCTTCGGGGCTTCGACTCGGAACCGGCGTCGGCCCGATCAATGGGGAGGGATCATGCTGTACAAGGGAAGCTGCCATTGCGGCCGCGTCGCCTTCGAGGTCGAGGGCGAGCTGGACGGCGCCGTGGCCTGCAACTGCTCGATCTGCGCCCGCAAGGGCGCGCTGCTCTGGGCGGTGCCGCATCTCGGCCTGCATGTGCAGGCGGCGCCCGTGGATCTCGGCACCTACCTGTTCAACCGCCACGCGATCCAGCACCGCTTCTGCCGGAACTGCGGCATCCACGTCTTCGCCGAGGATTCCGCGCCGGGGACGGAGCGGTCGGCCTACATCAACATCCGCTGCCTCGAGGGTATCGACCTGGCGGCGGTGCCGGTGCATCAGTTCGACGGCCGGTCGATGTAGCGACCCTGCGTCGCCGAGATCGACGGTTCAGGGCCGGGCGCCGCGGCGCGCCCAGGCCGCGACGAACAGGCAAAGCGCGATGACGGCGCCGAGCTCGGCCCAGAAGAAGACGAGGACGTCGAGCCGGACACCCAGCGGTGGCGCGCCCGGCAACGCCATGCGCAGCGCGGGCAGGGCAAAGATCACGGCGCCGAGCGCGCCGACGAGCGTGACCTCGATCCTCCGCACACCGATGAACACCAGGCTGCCGATGACCAGGGCGCAGAGCGCCATGACGATGATGGCGCCATAGATCGCGATGCCGAAGAACGCGACCGCCCCCGTGCGGCGGACCGCGAATTGGAGCTGCAGTTCATCGGCGGTCTGCGCCGCCGCCTGCTGCGCCTTCACGGTGTAGCCAAGGAGACCCTCCCAGACCGTGACACGGATCGGCAGCGGCGCCTCGGTGCCGTCCGGGCTTCGTTCGCTCGCCGCCAGCGTCATGGCCGATACATACCGGTCGAGGGGATAATCGCGAACGGTTCCATCATCGAGATCGAATTCGAAGGTGACTTCGGGGAGAGGCTGACCAGCCCCGATATGCACATGCTCGATCTGCTTGCCACGCGTGATCCGGATCAGGAAATCGCGATCAGCGGTCGTCGACGCCGTATCCGCCAGGGACGAATCAGGTGTCATGCTGATCCGCATCTGGAGAGAATCATTGACCGGATCGACCTGAACCGGCTGCAGGTAGAGCCTGACCCTGGCGTCGCCGGCCGAGGCGCCGAATTCGGTTTCGACCGGCGCGGTCGACACATCGATCCAGGCAAGCGTGAGAGCGTAGACGATCACACACCCGGCCAGCAGCGCGGCCAGCACCATCGCCCGGCGCGGCAGCGAGGCGGGCCGTCCCGGTGAGGCTTGTTCTCCGGCTGCATCGGCTGCCGATTTGTCAGGGACGTCCATGGCCTCGCGCCGCGGTTTTCCGGATCATTTCAAAGCCGAGGCAGGGGCGGCAAGGCCAGATCGGCCGGCTACCCCCTAAGCCTTAGTCCCGGTCCAGCCCCGGAATGCCCGGCAGCGCGGTGGCGAGGTGGTCGACGAAGGCGCGGACCCGGCGCGGCACGAAGCGCCCGGAGGGGTAGACCGCATGTACCTCCAATGGAGCGTAGGCATAGTCCGGCATCACCCGCACCAGCACGCTCTGGTCGAGCAGCGGCTGCACCAGCGGCAGCTGGGCGCCGCCGATGCCGATGCCGGCGCGGATCGCCTCGATCAGCACGAAGGCATTGTTGGCCAGGAAGCGCGACCGCACCCGCACCTCCAGCGGCCCGTCCGGGCCGACCAGCGGCACCGCCTCGCCGGACGTGGCCCAGCTGAAGCGCACATGCGGATGGCCGGCCAGCTCCTCCGGCGTTTCCGGGCCGCCGTGGGCGGCGACGTAGGCGGGCGAGGCCACCAGGATCCGGCGCAACGTCGCCAGGCGCCGCGCCACCAGGCCGGGCGAGGCCAGGGCGCCGAGGCGAATGGCGAGATCGACGCCCTCGCCGATCAGGTCGGCATAGCGGTCATCGGCGATCAGCTCGACCGCCAGTTCCGGGTGGTGCTGCTGGAAGCCGATCAGGATCGGCGCCAGATGCGCCTGACCCAGCCCGGCCGGCGCATGCACCCGCAGGCTTCCCGTCAGAGCGTCCGACGCCTCGGCCAGCCCGTCCTCGGCATCGGCCACCGCCTCGAGGATGCGGCGGGCCTGGGCGAGGTAGCGCTCGCCCGCCTCGGTCGGGGCCAGGCGGCGGGTGCTGCGGTTGAGCAGGCGCACGCCCAGCCGCCGCTCCAGTGCCGTCACCTGCTGGCTGACTGCCGGCTGGGTCAGGCCGAGATCCCGCGCCGCCGCCGAGAGGCTGCCGAGCTGCGCCACCCGCACGAAGGTGGCCATGGTTGTGAAGCGGTCCATCGCCGATCTCAAAGTGTTGCTTATGGATGATAGTCGATCCGATCATCTACTCAATCCATGATGAATGAATGATCTCTAGGCCGGAGCCTGCGGGCGATCGGAATGGAGAGAGAGATGGACCGGAAGACGGCGCTGGTGGTCGGGGCCCAGGGGGTGATCGGCCGCAACCTGGTGGAGCATCTGGCGACGCTGGAGGATTGGCAGGTGATCGGCCTGTCGCGCCGCGGCGGCGAGGCGGCGGGCCGGGTCCGGCACATCGCGGTCGACCTGCTCGACCCCGCCGATGCGCGGGACAAGCTGGGGGACCTGCGCGAGGTCACCCACATCTTCTACGCCGCCTTCCAGGACCGGCCGAGCTGGGCCGAGCTGGTGGCGCCGAACCTGGCCATGCTGGTCAATGCGGTGGAGGCGGCGGAGGCGCCGGGGCTGCGCCATGTCAGCCTGATGCAGGGCTACAAGGTCTATGGCGGCCATCTCGGCCCGTTCAAGACTCCGGCGCGGGAGGACGACCCCGGCCCGATGCCGCCGGAATTCATGATCGACCAGCTGGCTTGGCTGCGGGAGCGGGCAGAGACCCGTGGCTGGGGCTGGTCGGCGATCCGCCCGGCGGTGGTCGGCGGCACCGCGCTCGGCAACCCGATGAACCTGGCGGTCGCTATCGCCGTCTACGCCGCCATGGCGAAGGAACTCGGCCTGCCGTTCCGGTTCCCGGGCAAGCCGGGCGCCTACGACAAGCTGCTGCAGATGACCGATTCCGGCCTGCTGGCCCGGGCCACGGTCTGGGCCGCGACCGACCCGCGGGCCGCCGGCCAGGCCTTCAACATCGCCAATGGCGACCTGTTCCGCTGGACCGATCTGTGGCCGCGCCTGGCCCGGTTCTTCGAGCTCGAGGTGGCGCCGCCACTGCCGATGCCGCTCGACACCATGATGGCGGACAAGGAGCTGCTGTGGCGGTCGATGATCGCGAAGCACGGGCTGGCACCGACCCCATATCGCGACGTGTCGTCCTGGCGCTTCGCCGATTTCATCTTCGGCCTCGACTACGACATGTTCGGCGACACCACCAAGTCGCGCCTCTTCGGCTTCCATGACACAGTCGACACCGAGGCCATGTTTCTCGCCATCTTCCGCGACCTGCGCCGACGCCGGATCATTCCGTGAGTGGGCCTACCGATCACCACGGGATCGTCGCGCTCTCCCAGCGCGTGAACGTGCCCGACTGGCCGTCCGGACCGAGCAGCGCAACGCGCACCACCTCGCGGGAGCCCGCCTCGACGGATTCCGTGCCCGCATATCCGTTGAGGTTCGTCCTGGTGAAGGCGGGGGAGACCAGGTTGACCTTGATCCCGGTCCCCTCCAGCTCGATCATCATGGCCAGGCTGATGGCGTTGAGTGCGGTCTTGGACGCCGGGTACACGGGGCCGAAGATCGCGCGATAGGGGAAGGCCGGGTCCGCGTTCATCGCCAGCGAGCCGACGCCGCTCGACACGTTGACGATGCGGGCGTCCGGGGATTCCCGCAACAGTGGCAGCATCGCCTGATAGACGGCGAGGACGCCGAACACGTTGGTCTCCCACACCGCACGCATTTCATCGAGCGACACGGTGCTCGGCCGGGTCGACCTTGCGTATTCCTCGACGGACTGGCCGGGCCGCTTGTTCGTGTTCGAGATCGCCGCGTTCTGGACCAGCAGGTCGAGGCGGCCAAGCTCCTGGCGGATGCGCTCCGCCGCGGCGGCGATCGAAGCCGGATCCGTCACGTCGAGCTGGAGCGCGATGGCGCCCGGCCCGATCTCCCGGGCCGCGACCTCGCCGCGCGCGAAATCGCGCGACCCGACCAGCACCGTGACGCCGTTGGCCACGAGCTCCCTGGTGACCTGGAGACCGACTCCCTGATTGGCCCCGGTGACCAGGGCCACGCGCTTGTCGTGCATGATCATCTCCTTCGATGGTTCACTCATGCGGCGGCGCGTTCGGTGGCGGGCCGGCGACGCAGATCGGCCTTCAGGATCGATGGCGGAACATAGGCGGCGCCGTTCGGCCCGACATCGGTCCCGGGCGGGACGATCTCGTCGATCCGGTCGAGGATGTCGTCGCCGAGACGAACTTCGGCGCCGGCGAGCAGGTCGTCGATCTGCGGCATCGTCCGCGGCCCGAGAATGGCCGAGGTCACGCCCCGATGGGCCATGACGAAGGCCATCGCCATGTGGGTGAGGGACAGGCCGGCCTCTGCCGCCAGCGGCAGCAGCAATTCGACCGCATCGAGGTTGCGCTCGTCGGACATCTGCTGGGGGAAGACCCTGGCGCGCAGGCTGTCCGGCATCGGCTGCCCCTTGCGGTAGCGCCCGGTGAGCATGCCTTTCGACAGCGGGCTCCAGACCATCACGCCCATGCCATGGCGTTCGCAGGTGGGGAGCACGTCGCGCTCGATGCCCCGGTCGAGGATCGAGTAAGGCGGCTGCTCCGTGCGGAAGCGGGCGAGACCGCGGCGTTCGGCGACCCACTGGGCCTCGACGATCTCCGAGACCGGGAAGGTTGAGGATCCGATGGCACGCACCTTGCCGGCCCGCATCAGATCGGTGAGCGCCGAGAGGGTCTCCTCGATGTCGGTATCGGGCGCCGGGCGATGGATCTGGTAGAGGTCGATGTGGTCGGTCTGGAGGCGGCGCAGCGAGTGCTCCACCGCCTCGATGATCCAGCGGCGTGAGTTGCCCTGCTGGTTCGGATCGTCGCCCATGGGCCCATGGACCTTGGTGGCGAGCACGATGCGGTCGCGTCGGCCCTTGAGCGCCTTGCCGACGATCTCCTCGGAGTCACCGGCGCTGTAGCGGTCGGCGGTGTCGATGAAGTTGATGCCGAAATCCAGGGCCCTGTGGATGATGCGGACGCAGTCGTCGTGATCGCGGTTGCCGATGCCTCCGAACATCATCGCGCCGAGGCAGTATGGGCTGACCTTGATGCCGGTTCGTCCCAGCGGGCGATACTGCATGGCAATCTCCTGTCTGTATCGATGAATGGCCAATGCCGCCAGGTTGCGCTATGAAGCGTAAGCGGAACAGCCGTCCGCTTTATACGGAGGGATGTTCCGTTTATCAAGAGGCCATTTCTCGAAGAGGGTGTGGTGCGCGACAAGGCGGAAGACGATCGGGAAGGCCGGGAGCGCCCGGATCGGCGCGTGCGCGCCGACGCCCGGCGCAACATCGATACCTTGCTCCAGACGGCCCTGGCGGTGTTCGCGACCTCCGGCGTGGACGCTCCGATCCGGGAGATCGCCGAGAAGGCCGGCGTCGGCGTCGGCACGGTCTACCGCCACTTTCCGCAGCGAGCCGACCTGATCGCAGCCGTCTTCCGTCGCGAAATCGACGCCTGCGCCGATGCGGCGCCGATCCTGTCGGCCGAGCGCGGGCCCTTCGGAGCCCTGGCCGGCTGGATGCAGCGATATGCGGCCTTCATCGCCGCCAAACGCGGGCTCGCCAAGGCTCTGCACTCGGGAGATCCGGCGTTCGACACTTTGCCGGGCTACTTCGACCAGCGGCTCCGGCCCGTCCTGCGCACCCTTCTCGAGGCTGCCGCCACCGCCGGCGAGGTTCGCGCCGATGTCGATGCGGACGATCTTCTGGGCGCGGTGGCGAGCCTGTGCATGTCGGCCCACAATGCCGGGCCCGGGCGCGCGGAGCGCATGGTCGCTCTCCTCGTCGACGGGCTTCGCCACGGTGCGAGCCGATCGGCGAACATGCCAGCCTGAGCCGCAAGCCGCGCCGCCATCGAGCAGCAGGCCGAGGCCGTAATCGAACGCCGCCGCATCCGGTTTCTTCCACGACACGGTCGACACCGGGGCCATGCTCATCGACATCTTCCTCGACCTGCGCCGGCGCCGGATCATCCCGTGACGCCTCTCAGACTCCTGCCATTCTCCTGGATGGGGATCGCCATTTCGGCACAACAAAGCCGCAATTGAATGGTAGAAAAGGAATGCTCTGATATTCAGAGAACGCAAGAAATCGGACTACATAATTTGATATGTTGTTGATGCACTAGTCGGCAGAGGCGCCTGCGCTCTCCGACTGCGCCGATTGACTGAAAGTCATAAGAAAACGCGTGGCGGCGAAGGATCTGCCGCCACGATATCTCCTGGGCAATGCGAGACCGAATTGCGGGCCGGACATCCACGCCGCTGGCGGCGGGGCGACACCGGCTTTGCGCGCAGTCAGACGCAGTTCCGCACCTGCCTCCCCCAATCGCGGAGGCTGGCTCTCCGCACCCAGGAGGCCTTTTATGGCAAAGAGACCCGAACCCTCGAAGGAGCAGGGCGTCACCGTCCGCGTGGCCCTGCCCGACGATGAGCGTGCCCGCCAGGCGTCGCTCGCCGTCTATGCCTTTTCCCAGGGCGGCAAGCTGATGGATGTGAAGCCGCTGGACGGGAAGGGCGAGGTCGCCCTGCGCGTGCCGATCGGCGCCGAGGGCACCAATCTCCGGCTGCTGGTCGGCCCGCGGCTGGAGGACCAGGACCGCTCGGTCGCCGAGCTGATGCGCCGCGGCGCGGTCGAGCGCCACCTGCGGGTCGATCGCGGCGCCGAGCGCCTGGCAATCGACATCCCGGTCCGCCTCGAGACCATCCTGTGCTGGCTGCGCGGCCTGTGCGTGGTCCGCGGCACGGTGCTGAAGCGCACCTCGCTGGGCGGGCAAAGCATCGACCTGCCGGTCTGCAACGCCACGGTCGAAGTCTATGAGGTCGACCGCTTCCCGTTGATCCTGCCGAAGCTGCCGAAGCTGGTGTTCGACCGGCTGCGCGACATCATCCTGCACCCGGTGCCGCTGCCCGATCCGATCCCGGATCCGCTGCCGGGCCCGTTCCCCGGGCCGTTCCCGCCCGGCCCGGACCCGGCGCCGTTCCAGGGTGCCGCCATGCTGCGCCGGCTGAGCCCGGAGATCGCGCCGCAGATGGCCCACAGCCATGCCGAGGCGGCCACCGCCCTGGCCGGGCTGGACCAGGCCAGCGCCCTGCGCTTTGCCGCGCGGACGGCCAGCGACCTCGACTTCCAGCGCGTCCTGCTGGATCACGAACTGCTGCTGCGGCCGATCTTCTGCATCCTGTTCCCCGGCTTCTTCACCAAGCAGCTGGTGGCCACGGCGCACACCGACGACTGCGGCCACTTCCGTACCCTGTTCTTCCAGGGCTGCCACAACCACGACACGCCGGACCTGTACTTCAAGGTCAAGCAGCGCTTCCTGTGGTGGGACATCGTCATCTACGGGCCGACGCCGGTGCCCTGCTACACGCGGTGGAACTACGCTTGCGGCAGCGAGGTCACGCTGATCACGCACCATCCGCTGGCGCGCACCTGCCCGCCCTGCGAGCCGGTGGTGGCCGGCGACAACTGGGTGCTGTTCACCGCGATCGGCCAGACCTCGATGAACGCGATCTTCGGCAATTCGCAGGCGCTGCAGGGCGGCACGACCGCGGCCAATCGCGGCCTGACCGGCGGCGGCGCGCCGTTCGGCGGCACGCTCAGGCCGCAGCTGCTGTTCGACAACAGCCTGCGCGAGACCCTGGGGGTTAAGTACTACCGCCTGTTCTGGCGCCGCGCCGGCACCGTGCCCTGGATCCAGATGATCGGCGACGTCGGCCGCCACTACACCTATGACGGCGGCGGCGGGCAGCCGGTCAGCTCGCTCTACAAGCTGGGGCCGCTGTCGCCGCCGGACGCGCCGGTGGCGAACCTGTTCGAGATCCCGCCCTCCCTGCCGCCTCAGGGCGTCTGGGGTCCGGTGATCGCGCCGATCGACTACCAGAACGGCGTGTTCGATACCACGCTGCCGTCGCCGGGCATCACCTACAATGCGAATGGCGCGGAGGTCGGCATCGACCAGTCCGGCAAGTTCGAGATCCGGCTCGAGCTGTTCGACACTGCCGGCAACCCGGTCGACATCGCGGCACTCGGCATTCGCTACTTCGTGCCGGATGTCGACAACCTGGCCGGCACGATCACCACGGTCGATGCTGCGCCGCTCGGCCTGGTCGACGGCAACGCCATGGTCGTGACGGTGCATGTCGACAACAACCCGACCTATGCCGAGATCGACGCCCCGACCATCGGCGCGGCCTCGGCCGACCCGTGCTGCGGCGTGCTCGGCTTCACCCCGGGCGACATGGTCACGCTGCCATGGCGGGCGAAGCACAAGAACGGCTTCGCCAGCTACAGCGTCGTCACCAAGCGGGTCGACGAGGTGGTGTTCTCGACCTCCGGGCCGGTCGGGCTGGTCGGCAACCACAGCACGGTGCAGAGCGCGCAGGGGCTGATGGACGCCAACCTGCCGCCCGGCTGCCTGCCCGGCGGCTGCAACGTCGCCGCCTTCGCCTCGGCCGAATACGTCGCGGCGATGGCGACCGACGGCTGGAGCCGGCTGCAGTATCTCGACAGCGCCGATTTCGAGGCCTTCACCCTGAGCCGGGGCGGCGTGGCCTAGGATCTGAGCTTGGCCAGGGGCTCTCCGCTTCGGCGGGGAGCCCTTCCGGCGCATCACGCCGCGCTGCCGCGAACAAGCGCCAGTTTCGCCGCGATGCCGTCGAGCAGCAGGCCGAGGCCATAGTCGAACGCCGCATCCGGGTCGGCGTCGCGCACCGCCGCCATGCCCTCGGCCAGCAGCGGATAGGCGGCCAGCTCCGCGGCGGCCATGCGCTCGCCTTCGCGCTCGCCGGCGTCGGCGGCATCGGCCTGCTCCTCCAGCACCCAGCCCACCACGTAGCGGCCGATCGCGATCTCGGCGCGCAGCGCATCGGCCGGGCTGAGGCCCGCCGCGCACAGCAAGGCCGTCTCGGATTCGACCACGGCGAATTCTTCCGGCTCCGGCCGGGTGCCGGCGTGCAGCCGGGCGCCGTCGCGGCGCGCCAGCAACCCCCGCCGGAATCGGCGCGCATCTTCGGCGATCCAGTCCCGCCATTCGGTGCCGGGGTCGACCGGCTGATCCATCCCGGCCTCGACCATCATCGCTTTGGCCATGGTGTCCAGGAGGGCGCGCTTGTTCCTGAAGTGCCAGTACAGGGCGGGGGACTGCACGCCCAGCCGCTCGGCCAGGCGGCGGGTGCTCAGCCCGTCGATGCCGACCTCGTCCAGCAGATCCAGCGCCGTCCGGATCACCACGTCCCGCTGCAGCTTCATCGCCCGCGTCCCACTGCCGTCCCTTCCCCTTTTCGTCATTCCCGCGAAAGCGGGAATCTCTTGTTGGTCTGCCCTTGACGAGATCCCCGCTTTCGCGGGGATGACGGCAGAGGAGAAGCGGAACCGCCTCCCTGCCCACTTGACATCCTAGCTACGATTAGCTCCTTATCGGTGATAAATTTATCACCGATAAGGACTCGCAATCATGGTCTCCATCGCCCCGGCCGTGGCGGAAAAGCTGGAGCGGATCCCGGCCGCGCTGTGGCGCCAGGCCGCCATCCTGGTCGGCGGCGGCTTCCTGTCGCGGCTCACCACCTCGATCGTGAACATCGGCCTGACGCCGATGGGCGAGGGCTTCGGCGTGTCGCTCGACACCATGCAATGGGTGGCGACCGGCTATCTGCTGGCCCTGGCCGCCTCGATCCCGGTCAGCGCCTGGGCGGCGCGGCGGATCGGGCCGACCCGGCTGTGGTTCGCCAGCCTGGCCCTGTTCATCCTGGCCTCGGTCGCCTGCGCCCTGTCGGCCACGGCCGGGCGGCTGATCGCGGCGCGGGTGCTGCTGGGGCTGTGCGGCGGCCTCCTGGTGCCGGTCGGGCAGATGCTGCTCGGCATGGCGGCCGGGCCTGGGCGGATGGGCCGGATGATGGGCACGATGGGCCTCGTCGTGGTGCTGGCCCCGGCGATCGGCTCCACCGTCGGCAGTGCGCTGCTGGCTTGGCAGGGCTGGCCCTGGCTGTTCTGGATCAACGTGCCGGTCGGCTTCGCGGCGCTGCTGGCCGGCTGGCTATGGCTGCCGCACGTGGAGGCAGGCGCCGCGGGCGAAGCCGGCCGGCTCGACATCCCCGGCCTGATGCTGATGACCCTCGGCCTGCCGCTGATGACCTGGGGCGTCGTCGCCATCGCCCAGGCTGGCGGCTTCGGCGCCGCGGCGGCGGATGGCGCACTGCTGCTCGGCCTCGCCCTGATCGCCGGCTTCGTGCTGCGGGCGCGGCGGATGGAGGCGCCGCTGATCCGCATCGGCCTGCTGCGCGAGCGCATCTTCGGCTCGGCCGGGCTGATCCTGCTGTGCGGCGGCTTCACCGTGTACGGGGCGCAGATCGCGCTGCCGCTGTACTACCTGCTGGTGCGGCACGAGACGGTGCTCATGACCGGCCTCCTGATCCTGCCGCAGGATCTCGGCATCGCCCTGGCCATGCCGCTCAGCGGGCGGCTGGCCGACCGCTTCGGCGGCGGCCGGCTGGTGGTGGCCGGCGTCGTCCTGACCGTGCTCGGCACCGTGCCGCTGGCGTTCCTGGGGGCCCACACCAGCTATCTCTGGCTCTCCGCCGTGCTGGCGGTGCGCGGCTTCGGCATGGTGCTCTCGGGCATGCCGGCGATGACGGTGGCCCTGGCCTCGCTGCCGAAGGAGCGGGTGCCGGACGGGGTGCCGCTGCTGAACATCCTCGACCGCACCGGCGCCTCGATCGGCGCGGCGCTGGCGGTGGCGCTGTTCGGCCTGTTCCTGCCGCTGGGGCCGGCCTATCMGATGGGCGCGCTGGCCGCCTTCGACGCCACGCACGCCCTCCTGGCGCTGGTCGCGGCGCTGCCGCTGCTGCCTGCCCTGGCCCTGTTGCGGGCCGAACGGCGCTAACCCGGTTGGTCTGAGGCGTCCGCAGGGGGTGAATGCGGAGGTATTTCCGGTTGGTCGGCCGATTTGCGGCGGAGTTCAGGGATTTCGGTCACGGCTGGTCGCCGCCGTCTGTGTCGGTGGTGTCGGATAAGATGTGGCCTATGCGCTGTCTGGTTCGTCAGCGCCGAGCGGCGTCCAGGAAGGCATGGGCGAGCCCGAACTCGTGTTTGTAGGGGCACCCTCCGGAAGCACTGAGCGAACCGGTCGACCAGCCGGATCGCCCGATCCGCCGCTCCCAGCAACAACGCCCCGGCATCCGACGTGATCGCCCCGCCATCGAATGAGGCCACCACTGCACGCCCTTCAACGGGTGCAAATCCAAACCGATCTGAACTACACTCTGTCGGCATCGGGGGCCCCCTTTGATCCAAGATAAGTCGTTCTCGCAAAACAACTTTCTTAAATCCAAAGCCCCGATGCACCCTCTCAATGTGAGAAATGCGGACTAGGGACAGGTCAGGTTGATGATGCAGCTTGTTCCGCGCGACATCCACAACCAATTCACCCATGCGGGCGGTATCGCCGGCACGCACGGAGGGCCGCAGTGAATTACCTGCCGCTTATGCAGACGCATGCCGAGCCGATCCCGGCTGGCGACCTGTCAAAGCTTGAACAACTGGTCGGTGCGCCAGTCCCGCAGAGCTATGCCGACTTCCTGTCGCAAAGTAACGGCGGAAGCTTTCAGGCAGACATCGTCGCGCTACCCGAGCTCGGCACCGAGACCGTGTTGAATTATATGTTTTCGACTGTCGATGGCAGTTACGACATCGTCAGGGAATATGCCAATCTGCGCAGCATGGACCGGATACCGGTACAGACCCTGCCGATCGCGGATGATCCCGGCGGTAACCTGTTCCTGCTTAGCGTCGAGCAGGACAGAAACGGGGCCATATTCTTCTGGGACCACGAACGCGAGCCGCCGGACGGCGGGTCCGCCATCGCCGACTTCCCTAATATGACACGCGTCGCCGATGACTTCGCTACCTTCATCCGGGCGCTCAAGGAAGCTGAGGCGTGAGTGGCGCGACGCTCGAGATGCTTGGCAAGGTCCGACGAGGAATGACCGCGGCGCAATATGAGCAAGCGATCGGCACCGGCCAACGACCCATGGACTATGATCGCGCCTTTAAGGACACCCTATTCCATTTCAGGAGTTCGCTGGTCTGGGCATCGCCGTCATTTTCAGCCGCGATGGCACGATGGTCGATAGCGTGGAGTTCGACAGCGCGTTCGAGGGCGAGGTCAATGGCATCAGAATCGGTATGACCGGCGACGAGGTCGAGAGACAATTGGGGGGACGCCGCCATCGCGCGCTGCCATCTGTTGGATGCTCTTGCGATCGCCAGCACCGATCAGCCTTGCCACATAGGCTGGGCACATTCGTGCCCGCACCTTGTGGCGCAGAGCATCGAGAAAGGGCGTAAGCTAGCGCCCCAGATCGGCTTTCCAGTTCTCGTCCATGGCCGGCCCTCCACGACGCCGACCACCCCTGAATCACGCAAATCGGATCTCGGGAAGCCCTACTAACGAGCCCGGCCGCGGCGGTCGGGCCGCGGACCATCCGCCCGGGGCGGCCGCGCTGGCTGGGTGGCGCGGTAGCGGTCGAGCATCCGGGCGAAGCTGGCGAGGAGGGCGGTCTCGATCTCCGGCCGCCCCTCCAGCCGGCTCAGCAGGAAGGCCGAGGATTCCAGCGTCGACAGCGCCTCGTGCCGCGGCTCGCGCCGCAGCTTGCCGTACAGCGACGGGCGCTGCGGCTTCAGCGCGATGCGCCGTCCCTTCAGCATCCAGGCGTTGCGCCACCACAGCGTCTTGGCCTGGCTCCAGGTGCCGTCCAGCACCACCACGCCTTCGATCTCGTCCAGCGCCGCCTCCTGCTCGGGCAGCGGCGCGCCCTTCCTGTCCAGCACCACCAGCTCGCGGCCCGGCGGGAAATCCTCCGGGCGCATCGAGCCGAGATACAGCACGGCCCAGCGCTTCGGATCGGCTGGCCGGCCCAGCGCCGCGGTCAGGCTGGGCCAGGACAGCCCGATCTTGAACACGGCGTCGGTCAGGTGCAGCGCGGTCAGCCGGGCGGTGCCCAGCTCCTTCGCCTGCTCCTGCGGGTGCTGCAGGATCAGCAGGCCGATCCGGTTCTTGATCGGCACCACCGTGTCGCAGACGCACAGCGCCACCGGCTTCAGGCAGCGCGGGCACTCGGCATCCGGCGCCGCGGGCTCGGGGGCGGTGTCGTCGGTCTCGATGGGATCGGTCATCCCGGTGTTGAACCGCAGTCCCGGGGCGCTGGCAAGCGGGGATCGATCGCGCCGGGCCGGCTACAGCCAGCCCCAGCGTTTGAAGCGCCAGTACAGGAAGCCGCAGAGGCAGACGATCCCGCCCAGCACGATGTAATAACCGTAGGGCAGGCGCAGCTCCGGCATGTTGTCGAAATTCATGCCGTAGATGCCGGCGATCGCGGTGGGCACTGCCAGGATCGCGGCCCAGGCGGCGAATTTCCGCTGCACCTGGTTCTGGCGCGAGGATTCCAGCAGCAGCCCGGCCTCGAAGGTGTGGGTGACGATCTCGCGCAGCGCGTCGATGTGGTCGCTGACCCGCTTCACATGGTCGGCGACGTCGCGGAAATAGGGGTGCATCGCCTCGTCGATGCATTCCGAGCCGGTGTGCTCCAACTGCTTGCACACCTCGGCGGTGGGGGTGACGGTGCGGCGGATCACCATCAGCTCGCGGCGCAGCGCGTGGATGCGTTCGATGTCGGACGCGGTCAGCGGCACCCTCAGCACCCGCTGCTCCAGCGCCGTCACCTCGGCCTCGATCGCCTCCACCACCGGGGTGTAGTTGTCGACCACGAAGTCCAGGATCGAATAGAGGATGAAATCCTCGCCGTGCTTCAGCAGCGCGGGGTTGGCCTCCGCCCGTTCCCGCACCTTGATGTAGGAGGAGGGGCCGTGCCGCACCGCGATGACGTAGCCGGGGCCGACGAAGAGATGGGTCTCGCCGAACTCGGTATGGTCCTTCACCCGGTGGGCGGTGCGCAGCACCACGAACAGGGCGTCACCATAGGTCTCCAGCTTCGGCCGCTGATGCGCGTTCAGCGCGTCCTCGATCGCCAGCGGATGCAGTCCGAACTGTTGCGCCACGTCGCGCAACTCGGCCTCCTCCGGCTCGTGGATGCCGATCCAGACGACATGGCCGGGCTTCTGCGACCAACTCTTGCCCTCCGACAGGGCGATCTCGGCGACCCGTCGGCCCTCGGCATAGGCGACGGCGGCAATCACACGACCCAAGGCGTTCCTCCGATGTCCGGCGCCGGCCGCACGATAGCACGGCGCCGCGGCGCCGCCAGCCGGGCCGCGGCTGGCCATGCTCCCGAATCTGGAAGCAATTGAGATTCCACCTTCATCGACATTTGTAACAGGTTGATGTTACGGTGATTCGCAATTCGGCCCGACCTGCCGAAGACCGTGGCTCAAGACGATGCAATGCCTGCCAGACTGTGCAGACAGTCGATCGCGGCTCTCCTTCTGGTTTCAGCGCTGGGGCTCGGCGGCTGCAGCTCTCTGCTGCATGAGGGCACGGCGGATCTTGCCGGCGTCGGTGGCGCGGCGGCGGCCACGGCGGTCACCAAGAACGCCCTGGTGGCGACCAGCATCGGCCTCGGCGTGCGCTCCGTCGCCAGCGCCGGGCTGCAGTATGGCGAGCGCAAGGTGCATCAGGCCGAACAGGACCGGATCGCCGCGGCCGCCGGCCCGCTGGCGGTCGGCCAGGTGGTGCGCTGGGACGTTGCGCACGACGTGCCGATCGAGGCGGACGCCCAGGGCGAGGTCACCGTCAGCCGGCTGATCGGCGCGCCGCCTCTTGCCTGCAAGGAGATCGTGTTCTCGGTCGAGGACGGGAAAGACAAGGCTTTCTACGTCGCCGTCATCTGCCAGAACGGCGAGACCTGGAAATGGGCCTCGGCCGAGCCGGCGACGGAGCGGTGGGGAGCGTTGCAGTGACGGGGGCAGTGAGGGGGCGGCGGCGCCGTCTCCCCTGGGGCCTGCTCCCCGTGCTGCTGCCGCTGGCCGGCTGCAGCATGGTGGCGGATGTCAGCGGCATCGCCACCGGCGGCACGGTCGGCGCCATCACCGCCAATCCGGTGGTCGGCTACAGCGTCGGCATGGGCACCCGGGCCGCGGTCGCCGCGGGGGTGAAATATGTGATGCGCGACCTGCACAAGGACGAGCAGGACGTGATCGCCGGCGTCGCCGGCGGGATGGGGGAAGGCGAGACCCGGCTGTGGCGGGTCGAGCACGACCTGCCCTTCGGCTATGCCGACGAGAACGGCGCGGTCCAGGTCACCCGTCTGATCGAGACGCCGCTGGCCAGCTGCAAGGAGATCCTGGTCACGATCGAGGAGGGCGAGGGCGCCAAGGCGACGCGAGGGATCTATGTCGGCAGCATCTGCCGCCAGGGGGAGACCTGGAAATGGGCCTCGGCCGAGCCGGCGGTCGAGCGCTGGGGGTCTCTGCAATAGAGCTCTGGCCAGGCAAGAGTTGTCATGGCGAGCCCCGGAGGGGCGTGGCCATCCAGAGATCGAGCCGCTGGATCGCCATCGCGACGACGGCAAATGGCGACGGAGCTGAAAGGCCGCCTCATTCCCGCGGCATGGCCGCGATCATCTCGATCTCGACTTGGGCGCCGAGCGGCAGGGCGGCGACGCCGATGGTCGAGCGGGCCGGGTAGGGGGCCCGGAAATGGCGCTCATAGACCGCGTTCATGGCGGCGAAATCGGCCATGTCGGTCAGGAACACATTGACCTTCACCACTGCGTCGAAATCCAGGTCCGCCGCTTCAAGCACATGGCCCAGATTGGCCAGGCACTGCTCGGTCTGGGCGGCGGCGTCTCCCTCGATCAGGCGGCCGGTGGCGGGATCGATCGGGGTCTGGCCGGAGAGGAAGAGCAGGTCGCTGCGTCCCACCACGCCGTGCGAATAGGGGCCGATGGCCTGCGCCTGCGCACTCGTCACAGCCTTGCGTGCCATCGCACCCCCATCTCGCCCCCTCAGGCGTGTGCCGCGCCAAGCGGCGCGAGGCGATGATGCCGCGACGGGCCGGTGGTTGGAAGAGGGATTGCGATGCCGGCAAGATTTCGCGACGGCGGCCGGCCGGAACCTTGCCCGGCCGCGCAGAAGCCCGGCCCCCCGCCGAAGCGAAGGGCCGGGTTCCGGTTCCTACTCCGCCGCCTGGGCCAGCGGCGCTTCGGGCTTCCAGCGCAGCACCGGCTTGCGGGCCGCGCCGGTCTCGTCCAGGCGCCGGCGCGGGGCATGGTAAGGCGCACCCTTGAACCACTCCGCCTGGCCGGACTTGGCCTTCTCCACCAGCGACCGCATCATGCCGATGAACTGGTCCAGCGTCGCCTTGCTTTCGGTTTCGGTCGGCTCGATCAGCATGGCGCCGTGCACCACCAGCGGGAAATACATGGTCATCGGGTGGAACCCCTCGTCGATCATCGCCTTGGCGATGTCGAGCGTGGTCACGCCGGTGTCCTTCAGCGCCCGGTCGTCGAACAGCGCCTCGTGCATGCAATAGCCGTTGGCGAAGGCCGGGGTCAGCACGTCCTTCAACCGGGCCTGCACGTAGTTGGCGTTCAGCACGGCGTCGCTGGCCACCTGCCACAGCCCGTCGGCGCCATGGCTCATCATGTAGGCGAGGGCGCGGACGAACATGCCCATCTGGCCGTGGAACGCCTTCAGCCGGCCGAAGCTGTGCTGCGGTGCGCCCGGGCGGCCGACATGCTCGGCGACGCGGAAGCCGTCGGCGTCGTGCACCACGGCCGAGATCGGGGCGTAGGGTGCCAGCGCCGCCGACAGCACCACCGGGCCGGAGCCCGGGCCGCCGCCGCCATGCGGGGTGGAGAAGGTCTTGTGCAGGTTGATGTGCATGGCGTCGACGCCCAGGTCGCCCGGACGCACCCGGCCGACGATGGCGTTGAAGTTGGCGCCGTCGCAGTAGAAGAAGGCGCCGGCCTCGTGCACCACCCGGGCGATCTCGACGATGTCGCGCTCGAACAGGCCGCAGGTGTTCGGATTGGTCAGCATGATCGCCGCCACGTCCGGTCCCAGCTTGGCCTTCAGCGCGGCGAGGTCGACATGGCCGTCCGCCGTCGCCGGGATGGCGTCGACCGTGTAGCCGATCGCCGCCGCCGTCGCCGGGTTGGTGCCATGTGCCGATTCCGGCACCAGCACCCGCCGGCGATGGCCCTCGCCGCGGGCCTCCTGGGCGGCGTGGATCGCCATCATGCCGCACAGCTCGCCATGCGCGCCCGCGGCCGGGGACAGGGCCACGGCCGGCATGTTGGTCAGCGTCTTCAGCCAATGCGCCAGGGTGTCGATCAGCTCCAGCGCGCCCTGCACGGTCGCGACCGGCTGCAGCGGGTGGATGTCGGCGAAGCCGGGCAGCCGGGCCATCCGCTCGTTCAGCCGCGGATTGTGCTTCATGGTGCAGGAGCCGAGCGGGTACAGCGCGGTGTCGATCGCCATGTTCATCCGCGACAGGCGGGTGTAGTGGCGCATCACCGTCGGCTCGGCCAAGCCGGGCAGGCCGACCCCGGCGCGCGGCTTCACCCCGCCCAGCCGCAGCTCGGCGGCCGCAGGCTCCGGCAGGTCGACGCCGCAATGGCCGGGGCTGTCCTGCTCGAAGATCAGCGCTTCCTCGATGTCGAGGCCGCGGTTGCCGGTGAAGGTGTCGGCTACAGTCATCACAGCACCTCCGACAGGCCGGCGCACAGCGCGTCGATATCGGCCTCGGTGTTGGTCTCGGTCGCCGCCACCAGAAGGAGGTCGGCCAGGGCCGGGCGGTTGGCGTAGATCCGGCTGACCGGCACGCCGCCCAGGATGCGCCGCTTGGCCAGCGCGTCGATCACCGGCTCGGCCGGCTTCGGCAGGCGGATGGTGATCTCGTTGAAGAAGCTGTCGTTCAGCACCGCCACGCCCGGCACCTTGGCCAGCTTGGCCGCCAGGGTCACGGCCTTGGCGTGGTTGATCCGCGCCAGCCTGGTGAACCCGGCCTCGCCCAGCAGCGACAGGTGGATGGTGAAGGCCAGGGCGCACAATCCGCTGTTGGTGCAGATGTTGCTGGTCGCCTTCTCGCGCTTGATGTGCTGCTCGCGGGTCGACAGGGTCAGCACATAGCCGCGCTTGCCCTCGGCGTCGACGGTCTGGCCGCACAGCCGGCCCGGCATCTGGCGCAGGAACTTCTCGCGGGTGGCGAACAGGCCGACATAGGGGCCGCCGAAGTTCAGCGAATTGCCGATCGACTGGCCCTCGCAGACCACGATGTCGGCGCCCATCTCGCCCGGCGGGGTCATCAGGCCCAGCGACACCACCTCGGTGACCGCCACGACCAGCAGCGCGCCCTTGGCGTGGCAGGCCTCGGCCAGGGCCGACAGGTCGTGGACATGGCCGAACACCGACGGGTTCTGGACCACGACGCAGGAGGTCGTGTCGTCGATCCGGCTGGCCAGGTCCTCGACCCCGTCGGGGCAGGGCACAGCCTCGTCCAAGGTGAAGCCGGTGAAGTCGGCATGGGTGCGGCAGACGTCGCGATACTGCGGGTGCAGACCGCCGGAGATCACCGCACGGCGGCGCCGGGTGACCCGGTTCGCCATCATGATGGCCTCGGCGCAGGCGGTGGACCCGTCATACATCGAGGCGTTGGCGACCTCCATCCCGGTCAGCAGGGCGACCTGGGTCTGGAACTCGAACAGGTACTGCAGCGTGCCCTGGGTGACCTCGGGCTGGTACGGTGTGTAGCTGGTCAGGAACTCGCCGCGCTGGATCAGATAGTCGACCGTGGCCGGGACGTGGTGGCGATAGGCGCCGGCGCCACAGAAGAAGGGCACCGACCCGGCCGGCACGTTCTTCGCCGCCATGGCGCCGAGCGCGCGCTCGACCTCCAGCTCGCCCTGGTGCGGCGGCAGCTCGGTCAGGGGCCCTGGCAGCCGCGCGCTCTGCGGCACGTCGCGGAACAGCTCGTCGACCGAACCGGCGCCGACAGCCGCGATCATCTCGCGGCGGTTGGAATCGGTCAGGGGCAGGTAACGCATCATTCGGCATCCTTGAGGAAGGCGTCGTAGGCGGCCTGGTCCATCAGCTCGCCAAGAGCGCTGGAATCGAACGGCTTCAGCTTGATGAACCAGCCCTCGCCGGTCGGATCCTCGTTGACCAGCTCCGGGTTTGAGCTGAGCTCCTCGTTGACCGCGGCCACCGTGCCGGCTGCCGGGGCGTAGAGCTCGCTTACCGCCTTGACCGATTCGACCGTTCCGAACGCCTCGCTGCGCTCGAACGTCCGGCCAACCTCGGGCAGCTCGACGAAGACGACGTCGCCCAGCTGCTTCGCCGCAAATTCGGTGATGCCGACGGTGGCGGTGTCGCCCTCGACGCGGATCCATTCGTGGTCCTGGGTGAATCGAAGCGTGCTCATGATGCTGGTCTCCCTGTTCGATCAGCGGTGGAAGTTGGGGGCGACGAAGGGCAGGGCGACGACCGTCGCCGGATGCGCCTTGTCGCGGATCAGGAGGGTGAGTGGGGTGCCGGGCGCGGCGAAGCCGGCCTCGACGTATCCCATGGCGACCGGGCCGGCGATCGAGGGACCGTAGCCGCCCGAGGTGACCCGGCCGATCTCGCGGCCGTCGGCCGCCAGGATCGGCGTGCCCTCCCGCGCCGGCGCACGGCCGTCCGGCTTGACGCCGACCCGCTTCCGCGCCGGGCCTTCGGCCAACTGCTTCAGGATGCGCTCGGCACCGGGGAAGTTGGCCTCGGCGCGGCGGCGCTTGCCGAGGGTCCAGGACAGGCCGGCCTCGACCGGAGTCGTTGTGGTGTCGATGTCGTGGCCGTAGAGGCACAGGCCCGCCTCGAGCCGCAGCGAATCGCGGGCGCCCAGGCCGATCGGCGCCACCTCGGGCTCCGAGAGCAGCAGGCGGGCGATGCGCTCCGCCTCCTCGGCCGGGACCGAGATCTCGAACCCGTCCTCGCCGGTGTAGCCGGATCGGCTGATCATGCATTCGACCCGGTCGAGGGCGAAGGTGCCGGTTTCCATGAAGGCCAGGTCATCGGCGCCGAAGGCGTGGCGGGCCAGCACCGCGGCCGCCTTCGGCCCCTGCAGCGCGATCAGGGCACGGTCGTCCAGCCGGGTAAGCTTGGCGCGGCCGGCCAGCTTTGCCGCGATATGGGCGAAATCGGCGTCCTTGCAGGCGGCATTGACCACCAGGAACAGCCGTGCCGGGTCGGGCGTGCGGGTGACCATCAGGTCGTCGAGGATGCCGCCGTCGTCGTTCAGCAGCAGGGAGTAGCGGATGCGGCCCGGCGCCAGGGCGGCGATGTCGCCCGGCAGCAGCGTCTCGATCAGCGCCGCCGCGTCCTCGCCCGGCGCGGCCTCCAGCCAGGCCTGGCCCATATGGCTGACGTCGAACAGCCCGGCCTCGGCGCGGGTGTGCAGATGTTCCTTGAGGACGCCGGCCGGGTACTGCACCGGCATCTCGTAGCCGGCGAAGGGGACCATCTTGCCGCCGAGCTCCACGTGAAGGTCGTAGAGCGGCGTGCGCAGCAGGGGGGTATCGGTCACGGTGTCCCGGTCCTCGCAGACAAAAGGTGGGCGTGCGGGACGATTCCCGCGCGCCACCCCCTCTGTCTGGGACCTGAGAGAATCGCCGGGAACCCTGTCCGGCTTACCCCATCGGTGAGACAGCGGCGGACGCCACTGCCTGCTCTCCAGAGTGCCTCACCCTGACGGTCCTTTGGCCTGAGAGTTTCCGGGGCGTTTGCTCCTTCGGCGCCGGTTCCGCGGTCACGCGGTTCCAGTCTCTCCCGCCAGGGTCGTAGGCCGTATCAATGCGCTGGCCGGACACTCGTCCGGCGCGCCGAAAAAGTCAATCCGCGACCTTTATCGTTCCGTCATCGTCACCGGCGCCGTCACTGCGGCGGGCCGCTCGTGCTCGGATCGCGCGGGTCGGGCACCACCGGGGCGATGGTGCGGCGGCCGGCGGCCTGGGCGGCGGCGCCGGGCGTCCGCGGATCGTTGCGGTGCTTGTTGAACTCGAGCTGCTGCGGCGTCAGCTGGAAGCCGATCATCACCTTGTACGAGCCGCCCTCGGCCGGGCTGGAGACCGGGATCACCTGCTCCAGCGGCTCCTGGATCGTCTCGCGCGGGGTGACCTGCAGCCGGGGCACCGGGATCTTCACGTCGAAGGTGGCCTTGTTCAGGATCCGGTCCTGGGCGTCGGTGACCGCGACGAAATACTGCACCGGGACGTCCTTCTCCAGCCAGGCGGCCGGGCCGCGCCAGGCGGTGAACTCGACGTTCACGTCCATGGTCACGGCGTTGTCGCCATAGGTGCAGTCGCCGCGGGTGTTGGTGATCCGGGCCTCGACCAGCACGTCCTTCGGATTGGTGCTGTTGTTGCGCACCAGGTCGTAGACCGCGGCCTCCTGCGGGATCACAATCTGCGGGCAGCGCAGCCCGGCCCGCTGCGCCGCATTCTCGCCACCACAGGCTGATAGTCCTGCCAGCAGCAAGAGGGAGGTGCCGGCCCAGAGTCGTCTCGACCCGAGACCCCCTGAGACGCCGTACCGCGCTTTTCTTGGGAGAGCACCTATATTAGGGTCGCGACGCAACAGTTCGGCGGGCATCGCCCTCTCCTTCAACAACGGGTTCAGGACCATAGGAAATGGCACAGGCTGGCACAAGCGCAGGCGCGGATGCGCGGGACGCGCTGCCGTCCTTGACGGTGATGCTGGCCTCGCCGCGCGGGTTCTGCGCCGGCGTCGACCGCGCCATCCAGATCGTCGAGCGGGCGATCGAGAAATACGGCGCCCCGGTCTATGTCCGGCACGAGATCGTGCACAACCGCTTCGTGGTCGAGACGCTGGAGGCCAAGGGCGCGATCTTCGTCGAGGAGCTGGACGAGGTGCCGAACGACGCGCCGGTCGTGTTCTCCGCCCATGGCGTGCCGAAATCGGTGCCGGCGGAGGCGGAGCGGCGCAAGCTCCTCTATCTCGACGCCACCTGCCCGCTGGTCAGCAAGGTGCATCGCGAGGCCGAGCGGCACTACCGCACCGGCCACACCGTGATCCTGATCGGCCATGCCGGCCACCCGGAGGTGATCGGCACCATGGGCCAGCTGCCGCCCGGCGCGGTGCGGCTGGTCGAATCGGTCGACGACGTGGCGACGCTGGAGGTCGACGATGCCGAGAACCTCGCCTTCGCCACCCAGACCACGCTGTCGCTGGACGACACGGTCGCGATCGTCGACGCGCTGAAGGCCAGGTTCCCGACCATCTCGGCACCGAACAAGCAGGACATCTGCTACGCCACCACCAATCGGCAGGAGGCGATCAAGGTGATCGCCCCGCATTGCGACGCGGTGCTGGTGATCGGAGCGCCGAACTCCTCCAACTCGGTGCGGCTGGTCGAGGTGGCGCGCCGGGCCGGCTGCGACAAAGCGATGCTGGTGCAGCGCGCGGCGGATCTCGACTGGTCCTGGTTCGACGGCATCGCGACGCTCGGCATCACCGCCGGCGCCTCGGCGCCCGAGGTGCTGGTCGAGGAGGTGATGGGCGAGCTGCACAAGCGCTACGCCGTCACCATCCAGTCCGAGCCGACCACGGTCGAGACCATCACCTTCAAGCTGCCGCGCGAGCTCAGCCCCGCCTGATCATGCCGAAAGATGGACATCTGAGTCCGCAACGTCTGCGGACGCCCGAGGCGTTGGTCGAGGCCGGTCTGGCCGGGCATGAGCGGCTCCCGGAGCTGCACGCCGTGGCGGCGCGCTACGCCATCGCGGTGACGCCGGCGATGGCGGATCTGGTCGACCCCGCCGATCCGCACGACCCGATCGCGCGGCAATTCGTGCCCGACGCGGCCGAGCTGGAGACCCGGCCCGAGGAACTGGCCGACCCGATCGGCGACGGCGCCCACAGCCCGATCCCGGGGCTGGTCCACCGCTATCCGGACCGGGTGCTGCTGAAGCTGCTGCACGCCTGCCCGGTCTATTGCCGCTTCTGCTTCCGGCGCGAGATGGTCGGGCCGGGCGGCGAGGCGATGGGCGAGGCCGATGTCGCGGCCGCGATCGACTACATCCGCGCCCGGCCACAGGTGTGGGAGGCGATCCTGACCGGCGGCGACCCGTTGATGCTGGCGCCGCGCCGCCTGGCCGATGTGGTGGCGCGGCTCGACGCCATCCCGCATCTTGGCGTGGTCCGGCTGCACAGCCGGGTGCCGGTGGTGGAGCCGGAGCGGGTGACGCCCGAGCTGGTGGCGGCGCTCAAGGCGCAGGACAGCGCCGTCTGGCTCGCCATCCACAGCAACCATCCGCGCGAGCTGACCCCGGCGGCGCGCGATGCGATCCGCCGCCTGGCCGATGCCGGCGTGGCCCTGGTGTCGCAGACCGTGCTGCTGCGCGGCGTCAACGACGACCCGGCGGTGCTGGAGCAGCTGTTCCGCGATTTCGTGCGGCTGCGGATCAAGCCCTACTACCTGCATCACGGCGACCTCGCCCCCGGCACGGCGCAGTTCCGCACCGGCATCGAGGATGGCCGCCGGGTGATGAAGGCGCTGCGCGGCCGGCTGTCCGGCCTGGCCCAGCCGACCTATGTGCTCGACATCCCGGGCGGCCGCGGCAAGGTGCCGGTCGGGCCGGGCTACCTCGACGGCTCCGACGCCGAAGGCTGGACCGTCGAGGACCCGACCGGCAACCGCCACGCCTATCCGCCGAAGGGCTGACGCCGAAGCGCCGGGGGTTGCGTGCAAGTTCTCCTGATCTGAGATATCCTGGGATATCTTCGGTGATGGATGGATTGACATGGCGCGGGCAACGGTCGGGAAATGGGGATGGAATCTTGCGATTCGGGTTCCCCATGACGTCGCGAAGGCTACCGGTCTGAGTGACGGAGAACGGGTCGAGATCGAGGCGCATGACGGCGATATCCTGATCCGCCGCCCCGCCGCGCATGCCCTGGCCGACGCCGAGGCGGCGGCCGAGGAAATCATCGCCGAGAGCGGGCATCATTCACTCGGCGACGCCACCATCCGGGAGCTGATCGAAGACGGTCGCCGCGGATGAGCATCGTCCTCGACGCGTCGATGGCTGTCGGCTGGCTGTTCGCCGATGAGCGGGCGGCTGAGTCCCGGCTGGTGCTGCGCCGCGTCGTCGCCGAAGGGGCTTTGGTGCCCTCGTTGTGGCGGCTGGAGGTGGCGAATGTGCTGCGCAACGCCGTTCGCCGTGGCCGATGCGATCCCGGCTACGCCGATCGCTGCCTGTCTCGCCTCTCCCGGCTTCCCATCTCCATCGATGGTGACACGGATGCACAGGCCTGGAGTGGGACGCGCCATCTGGCGATCGCTCATGACCTGACGCTGTACGATGCGGCCTATCTCGAGCTGGCCGTGCGTCGGGTACGACCGCTGGCAACCCGCGACAGGGATCTGGTCAAGGCTGCAACTGCGATCGGGCTGCAACTCCTGACCTGCTGACGCGGGGCAATCCCGGTCACTCCTGGCCGGTGATGGGGCGGAGCGACAGCAGCCGCCGGCGGACCGCCACGATGCCGCGGCTGAGCAGGACCAGCACCACGCCGATCGCCAGCCGCGCGGCGGTGGAGACGAAGCCGGCGAAATCGTCCGGCGTGATCGGTGGAATGGGGTAACCGTTCTCGGTCACGACGCGGTAGTACAGCGCGGCCTTGCCCCAATAGTAGAAGGCATCGGCGATCGCGGTCGCCACGAAGTACAGGCCGAGCGCCGCGATCGCGATCTCCTCGATGGCCCTGAGGTCGAGGCCGGTGCCCTGGCCGGGCGCGGCCGGTTCGACCAGCAGGCGATCGACGATCCGTCCCGCGCCCCAGAACATGACGATGCCGATCAGGGCCGCGATGGCCGGCGGCACGAGCGCCATGGTGACGACGTCGCGGGCGGTCATCGGCTCCTGGACGGGCAGGGAACGCGCCAGCAGGACCGGCAGATCGATCACGGCGGAGACGATGACGACCAGCCCGGCGATCTTGACCAGAAGGCGGGCGATGTCTCGCAGCGGCATGGCATGACCCCCCGGTTCAGCCCCGCAGGCAGCGTATCAGGAAGGCGCGGCCGTACTCCAGCCCGCCGGCCTCACTCCCCCGCCGACGGCGCGGCCTCGGGGGCCAAATGCGGCGCCATGGTGTTGGCCTGCGACCGGCGGCTGGCCAGCCACACCCGCAGCTTGTCGAGATACAGGTACACCACCGGCGTCGTGTACAGGGTCAGGGCCTGACTCAGGATCAGGCCGCCGACCATGGCGTAGCCCAGCGGCTGGCGCAGCTCCGACCCGGTGCCGGAGCCCAGCATCAGCGGCAGGCCGCCCAGCAGCGCCGCCATCGTCGTCATCATGATCGGGCGGAAGCGCATGAGGCAGGCTTGGCGGATCGCGTCGTACGGGGTGAGCCCCTGGTCGCGCTCGGCCTGGATGGCGAAGTCGACCATCATGATGCCGTTCTTCTTGACGATGCCGATCAAGAGGATGACGCCGATCAGCGCGATGACGCTGAAGTCGAAGCCGAACAGCATCAGCATCACCAGCGCGCCGGCGCCGGCCGAAGGCAGGGTCGACAGGATCGTCAGCGGGTGGATGTAGCTCTCATACAGCACGCCGAGGATGATGTAGATCACAATCAAGGCCGCGGCGACCAGGTAGGGCTCGCTGGCCAGCGAGGACTGGAAGGCCTGGGCGTTGCCCTGGAAGGCGCCGGTCAGCGAGGCGGGCACCCCCATCTCCTGCTCGGCCTGCTGGATCACCGTGACCGCATCGCCCAACGCGATGCCCGGCGCCAGATTGAAGCTCAGCGTCACCGCCGGGAACTGGCCCTGGTGGTTGATCGACAGGAAGGCCGTCGGCCGCGTGGTCCAATGCGCCAGCGCGCTGATCGGCACCTGCTCCCCGGTCAGCGGCGACTTGATGTAGATCCGGTCGATCGCCGAGGGCTTGTCCTGCAGCTGCGGCAGCACCTCCAGCACCACATGGTAGCTGTTGACCTGGGTGAAGTACTGCGCCGCCTGGCGCTGGCCGAAGGCGTCGTAGAGCGTGTCGTCGATCAGCTGCGGCTGGATGCCGTAGCGGGCGGCGGCGTCGCGGTCGATGTCCAGAGTCAGGGTGGTGCCGCCGGTCTGCTCGTCGGTGGCGACGTCGCGCAGCTGCGGCAGGGTCTTCAGCTTGTCGTAGATCCTGGGCGCCCACTGGTTCAGCTCGTCGATGTTGGCGTCCTGCAGCGTGTATTGGTACAGCGTGCGGGTCGCCCGGCCGCCGATGTTGATGTCCTGGGCCGGCTGCAGGAACAGCGCCGCGCCCTCGACCTTGGCCAGTTGCGGCCGCAGCCGGTCGATGATCTGACTGGCCGAGGCCTGGCGCTGGTCGCGCGGCTTCAGGGTGATGAACAGACGGCCGTTGTTCAGCGTCTGGCCGCCACTGGAGCCGAGCGCCATGGCGAGGGTGGCGACGTCCGGGTCGGCGGCGACGATCTTGCCGAGCTCCACCTGCTTGCGGCTCATCTCGGCGAAGGAGATGTCCTGCGCCGCCTCCGAGGTGCCGAGGATCAAGCCGGTGTCCTGCTGCGGGAAAAAGCCCTTGGGGATGATGACGAAGAGGTAGGCGGTGGCGGCGATGGTCGCCAGGAACACCATCAGCGTGATGCGGCGGTGCTTGAGTGCTGCGTCGAGTGACCGGCGGTAGCCCGCCAGCAGCAGGTCGAAGCCCCGCTCCGACAGCCGGTACAGGCGGCCGTGCTTGCCGGTGTCGTGCTTCATGAACTTCGCGCACATCACGGGGGTCAGCGTCAGTGACACGATCGCCGAGACCAGGATGGTCATGGACACGGTGACGGCGAATTCCCGGAACACCCGGCCGACGATGCCGCCCATCAGCAAGAGCGGGATGAACACGGCGACCAGCGACAGGCTGATCGAGAAGATGGTGAAGCCGATCTCGCCGGCGCCCTTCAGCGCCGCCTGCACCGGCGACAGCCCCGCCTCGATGTGGCGGTGGATGTTCTCCAGCATGACGATGGCGTCGTCGACGACGAAGCCGACCGCGATGCTGAGGCCCATCAGCGACAGGTTGTCCAGGCTGTAGCCGAAGGCGTACATCAGCGCCAGCGTGCCGACCAGCGCCAGCGGCACGGTCACGCTTGGGATCGCCGTGGCCCAGAAGTTGCGCAGGAACACGAAGATCACCATCACCACCAGGCAGATGGTCAGCAGCAGGGTGAACTGCACGTCGCTGACCGAGGCGCGGATGGTGGTGGTGCGGTCGCTGAGGATATCGACCTTGACCGCGGGCGGGATCGCCGCCTGCAGCTGCGGCAGCAGCGCCTTCACATGGTCGACCACGTCGATGACGTTGGCGCCGGGCTGCTTGAACACGATCAGCAGCACCGCGCGCTGGCCGCCGGACCAGGCCGCCAGCTTGGTGTTCTCCGGCCCCTCGACCGCCTGGCCGATGTCGCGGATGCGGACCGGCGCGCCGTTCTTGTAGGCGATGATGACGTCGTTCCAGGGCTCGGCCTTCAGCTCCTGGTCGTTGTCGTAGATGGTGAAGGTCCGCGTCGCGCCGTCGATGCTGCCCTTCGGGCTGTCGGCGGTGGCGTCGGCGATGACGCCACGCACATCCTCCAGCCCGATGCCCAGCGCCGCCAGCTTCTGCGGGTCGACCTGCACCCGCACCGATGGCTTCTGCTGGCCGCCGATGCTGACCTGGGCGACGCCCGGCACCTGGCTGATGTTCTGGCTCAGCACGTTCTCGGCGTAATCGTCGACCGCGGTCAGCGGCAGCGTGTCGGACCGGGCCGCGATCACCAGAATGGGCGCGTCGGCCGGGTTGACCTTGCGGTAGGTCGGCGGCGACGGCAGGTCCTTCGGCAGCTGGCCGCCGGCGGCGTTGATCGCGGTCTGCACGTCGCCCGCCGCCGCGTCAATGTTGCGGTCGAGGTCGAATTGCAGCGTGATCGAGCTGTTGCCGAGCGTGCTGCTGGAGGTCATCTGCGACACGCCGGGGATTTCGGCGAACTGCCGCTCCAGTGGTGCCGTCACCGACGAGGCCATGGTGGTCGGGTCGGCGCCGGGCAGCTGGGCCGAGATCTGGATGGTCGGAAAGTCCACCTGCGGCAGCGGCGCCACCGGCAGCAGCGGATAGGCGACCAGGCCGACCAGCAGCACCCCGGCCATGAGCAGCGAGGTGGCGATCGGCTTGCGGATGAAGGGGGCCGAGATGCTCATGGTCAGGCGCTCGGCTGGCTGGGGGTGGCGCCGGTTTGACGAGTCTGCACCCGGCTGCCCGGCTGCAGCCGGTACTGGCCGGCGGTGACGACGCTGGCGCCGGCGTCGAGCCCGGTCTCGACCACGGCGGTGCCGTCGGTGATCTGGCCGATGCCGACCGGCCGCAGCTCGACCGTGCCGTCCGGCTTCACGGCGTAGACATAGAGCCCGTCCGGTCCGCGCTGGATCGCGGTGGAGGGCACGGTGACCACGTTCTGCTCGGTGCGCAGCAGCAGCCGGACATCGACGAACTGGCCGGGCCACAGCTGGTCGGTCTTGTTCGGGAAGGTCGCCTTCAGCCGGATCGTGCCGGTGGCCTGGTCGATCTGGTTGTCGACCAGTTGCAGCGTGCCCTGGTCCAGCGGCTTGTCGTCGCCGCGGGTGTCGGCGAAGACCGTGAGCGGGCCCTTGGCCATCGCCGCCGAGATCTCCGGCAGGTTCTCCTCCGGCAGGGTGAAGATCGCCGTGATCGGGTGCAGCTGGGTGATCACCACCAGGCCAGTCGTGTCGGTGGCGTGGACGATGTTGCCCTGGTCGAGCAGGCGGATGCCGGTGCGGCCGTTCAGCGGCGAGGTGATGGTGGTGTAGCTGAGCTGGGTGGCGGCGTTGTCGATCGTCGCCTGGTCGCCCTCGATCTGCGCCTGCAACTGCGCGATCAGCGCCTTCTGGGTGTCGACGCTCTGCGCCGTCGCGTATTGATGCAGGTTCTGGAAGCGCGTCAGGTCGAGCTGGGCGTTGGCCAGCTGGGCCTCGTCCTTGGCCTTGGTCGCCTTGGCCTGGTCAAGCGCCGCCTGGAACGGCCGCGGGTCGATCTGCGCCAGCACCTGGCCGGCATTCACATGCTGGCCTTCCTGGAAGGACACGGTCTGCAGCTCGCCGTCGACCCGGCTCTTCACCGTCACCGTGTTCAGCGCCTGAATGGTGCCGAGGCCGGTGAGATAGACCGGGACGTCGCGACGCTGCGCCGCCGCCGCCTCGACCGGCACCGCCGGCGGCGCGGCGGCTTCGGGCGCGGCCGAGG
>NZ_JBFRCU010000066.1:0-42910 GCF_052113205.1 Inquilinus sp. YAF38
TTGCTGCTATTGCTGCTATCCAGCCCAAGCCGACGTTCCAACTCGGCAACCCGCGCCGTCAGCACTGCGTTCTGCTGCTCCAGCATCCGGTTGCGCGCCTGCAACTCGCCAATTAGGGCCAGAAGACCTTCCTCGGACAACGATGGGGGTGGCGGCGTCATCCTTCCTTGACTCACAAACCTCCCAGATCGGTCAAGAGGTTAAGGTCCTCCTGGGCAGTTACGCGTAGCGAAGCAATCCAGGGGCCGCCCGTACCGGCCCCTGGATTGCTTCGTCGGCTTCGCCTCCTCGCAATGACGGTGAGGGGATGGGGCTCTGTGAGCCGGCGGCTCAGCCCACCCCGTCCGGCACCAGCACGATCTTGCCGGTGACGCTGCGGCTCTCCAGCCGGCGATGTGCATCGGCGCCGCGCGACAGCGCGAAGACCTCGATCTCCGGCAGGGCGAACTCCCCGGCCCGCAGCGCGGCGAACAGCGCGGCGGCGCGGGCCAGCCGGCTGTCGCGGCTGTCGAGATGGTCCCACAGGTCGCCCCCGACCACCGCCTTCGACTGCTCCATCAACTGCCGAGGGTCGATCGCCGGCGGGTCGCCGCCCGCGGTGCCGTAGGCCACCACCGTGCCCCGCGGCCTGGTGGCGGCCAGGCTGTCCGCCAGCGTCGTGCCGACCGAATCATAGGCGATGTCGACCCCGCCATCGCTCAGCCGCCGCACCGCCGCGACCCAGTCGCCGTCATAGGTCAGGCTGTGGGCCGCGCCCCGGGCGACGGCGATCGCCACCTTCGCGGGCGTCGAGGCCAGGGCGATGACGGTGGCGCCGCGCCGCGTCGCCATCTGCACCAGCAGCTGTCCGACCCCGCCCGCCGCGGCATGCACCAGCACCCGCGACCCGGCGCGGACTGGGGCGCTGTCCGCCACCAGATACTGCGCCGTCAGCCCCTGCAGCAGGATCGCCGCCGCCTCGCGATAGCCGATGTCGTCCGGCAGCGGGATGGCGCGGTCCACCGGGACGGTGACGCGGGTGGCGTTGGCGAAGGGCACGTCGGCGAAGCCGATGCGGTCGCCGCGGCGGATGCCGTCGACCCCGTCGCCCAGTGCCACGACCTCGCCCGCGCCCTCATAGCCGGCGATGTGCGGTGCCGCGCCAGCCAGCCGGTAGTTGCCGCGGCGGCACCGCCGGGTCCGGCAGTGTCCGGTATTCCAGCACCTCGGGGCCGCCGAACCGGTCGAACACCAGCGCTTCCATGATCTCGTCTCTCCACAGCCGCCGGTCGCGCCGGCCTCGATTCTGTCTACTATAGTGGAAAATTCCATCATAGTGGAAATGCGCTTGACCAGCTAACACCACCGACCGACAAGCGGATCGGTGTAATGGCGAGATCGATCATGCCCCTGATGGACGATAGCGCCCCACCGATCGACCTGGCGGAGACCGCCCGCCGGTTGCGTTCGGAGCGGGGCTGGACGCTGGAGGAGGCGGCCGGCCGTACCGGCCTGTCGCGGTCGGCGCTGTCGAAGATCGAGCGCGGAGAGATGTCGCCGACCTTCCAGGCGATGCAGAAGCTGGCGCGGGGCTTCGAGATCGAGCTGGCCGCGCTGTTCGGCCCGGCCGATTCGCCCCTGCGCGGCCGCTGGATCGTGGTGCGGGCCGGCGATGGTGCGGCCACCGAGATGCCGAACTACCGCCTGCGGCCCTTCAGCGGCGAGCTGCGCAACGCGCCCTTCCTGGCATCCGAGGTTACCCTCCGCGCCCGGTCCCTCGACGATTTCGAGGATTGGGAGCGGCACGACAGCGACGATTTCCTCTATGTGCTGGCCGGCCGGGTGACGCTGCTCAGTGAGCAGTACGACCCGGTCGAACTCGGTCCCGGCGACGCCGCGTATTTCGACGCCCGGATCGGGCACGCCGCGATCGCCTCGGGCGAGGAAGAGGCGCGGGCGCTGTGGGTCACAGCGCCCGCGCGGTAGACTTGGTCACAGCGCGATCAGCGGCTTGCCCGCCATCGCCTGGGCGAAAGCGGCGAGGGTGACCAGGACATAGAGGGCTGACACCAGCCAGACCGCTGGCCGCGCGCGCCGGGGCCAGGCGGCGGCCAGGCCGGCGCCGGCCAATGGCAGCAGCTGCTGGGCGTGGACGCCGAGGAAATGCGGCACCCGCAGGTCGCCGCCGGTCGTCGACCAGCCGAGCAGCAGCAGCCCGGGGTGGTCGGGGATGCCGCCCACGGCATGGCCGCCATGGGCGGCGATGGCCACGCCGGCGCCGACGCCGAGGACGAAGGTCAGCACCAGCCCCAGCACGATCGCCAGGCGCAGCGCCGGGGACAGCCCGGTGCCGTGCCGGGCGATCTCGCGCGCCAGCGGCAGGGTGGTCGCGGTCAGGGCCACGGCGCCGATTCCCATCAGCGCGAACATGACCGTGTGGAACGGCGTCGACTCGTTGAAATGCGAAGGCTGGCCGAGCGCGGCCTGCCAGGTGATGTAGACCAGCTCGAACGTGCCGGCGCCGATAAGGGTCCAGCGCGCGGCGCGGATCGGGGCCGCGCCTCGCCGTGCCTCGGGAAGGTCGCCGATGAACCAGGCGCTGGTCAGGGCGAACAGCCCGACCGAGAGCAGGAACTTGACCGGCTTGGCCCAGACATCCTCGCCGTGCAATTGGCGGGCATCGAACGCCCCGGCGACGCCCAGGACGACGGCGAGCGCCAGCAGGGCCAGGCCGAAGCCGGCCAGGATTGGGTCGCGGCGCCGGACCGCCCGGAGCAGGGTCGACGGCCCGCGCATCGGGCGGCGCGGCAGCGGATCGAAGGCCAGCGAGGACATGGTCATGCCTCCGCGACGAGGCCCGGCGCGCGGCGGCCGAAGCCGGCCCGCAGCAGCGCGAAGGCCAGCAGGCCGATCGGGCCGAACAGGAAGGTCAGCACGAAGCAGGGGAGCAGCAGCAGATGCGGCAGCCCGGCCCGCTCGCCTTCGCGGGCGATCCAGCCGCCGACGAACAGGTCGAAGGCCAGGTAGTGCAGCCAGCCGGCGACCAGCATGCCGGGCGAATCGAACAGCGCCCGCACCGCGGCGATCGAGCCGTAGCCGCCCTGGGCCGCCCCCCAGGAGACTCCGACCAGGCCGAGATAGGCGGCGGCGAACAGCAGCGGCACCGCCAGCCCGGCGGCGGTCCGCAGCCGGGCCTTGTGACGCGGCAGCAGGGGCGCCGCGGCCAGCGCCAGCCAGCCGAGGATCGCGAGCATGTTGCCGCCGCGGAACAACAGGTCGAGCATGGCTTCCTCTCTGTCTGAACAGTGTTAAGATGAGACGCTATCACCGAATCTAAACACTGTAAAGTTAGAGAGCCGATGGCAGATGAGACCACCGAGCCGCGGGAGCGGTACCACCATGGCGATCTGCAGCGGGCGCTGATCGCGGCGACCGAGGCGATCCTGACCGAGCGCGGGGTCGAGGGCTTCACCCTGCGCGAGGCGGCGCGCCGCGCCGGGGTGTCGGCGGCCGCCCCGGCGCATCATTTCGGCAGTGCCGCGGGGTTGCTGACCGAAGTGGCGCTGCTGGGATTCGAGACGCTGACCCGCTTCCTGCGCGACGGCGCGGCGGAAGGCGGCGAGGACGCCGCCGCCCGGCTGCGCGGACAGGGGATGGGCTATGTCCGCTTCGCCCGGGCGCATCCGGCGCGGTTCCTGCTGATGTTCCGCAAGGACCGGCTGAACTGGGAGGACGGGCGGCTGCGCGCGGCCGGGCAGCTCGCCTTCGCCGAACTGGAGGATGCGGTCCGCGCCTATCGCGGCATCGCCGCCGGCGGGCCGCTCGACCGCGCCGCCCTTACCACCGTGCTGGCCGCCTGGTCCGTGGTGCACGGCTTTGCCCATCTGGCGCTGGACGGCAAGTTCGATGGGGTCGGGGAGGCGCACGGAGTCGGCGCCTTGGACGAGGCGATCCTGCCGGAGATGCTGGCCGGGCTGTGGCCGAGGCAGCCGGGATAAGGCCCGGCTCAGCCGGTCATCAGCGTGTGCACATGGGCGGCGGTGGACAGGGCCAGGGCGCGCAGGTCGTAGCCGCCTTCGAGGGTGGAGACGACGCGACCGCCGCAATGCCGGTCGGCCAGGCGCATCAGCTCCAGTGTCGCCCAGGCGAAATCGCCTTCGTGCAGCTCGAGATTGGCCAGCGGGTCGCGGGCATGGGCGTCGAAACCGGCGGAGATCAGCACCAGGTCCGGCGCGAAGCTGTCGACCGCCGGCAGCACGATGCGCTCCATCGCGCGGCGGAACTCGACCCCGCCCGACATCGGCGGCAACGGCGCGTTGAGGATGTTGCCGGCCACCCCCGTCTCGTCCTCGGAGCCGGTGCCGGGATACAGCGGCGACTGGTGGGTCGAGACGTAGAACAGGTCGGGCTCGGACCAGAAGATGTCCTGGGTGCCGTTGCCATGATGGACGTCGAAATCGACCACCGCGATCCGGCCCAGCCCATGCGCCATCCGGGCGTGCATGGCGGCGATGGCGACGCTGTTGAACAGGCAGAAGCCCATGGCTCGCGTCGCCTCGGCATGGTGGCCCGGCGGCCGTACGGCGCAGAAGGCATTGCGCGCCTCGCCCGCCAGCACTGCGTCGACCGCGGCGCAGCCGGCCCCGGCGGCCCGCAGGGCGGCGGCGCCCGACCCCGGCGACAGCACGGTATCGGCGTCGATCGGCTGCAGCCCGCTCTCCGGCACCGCGGCCAGCAGGCGGCGGACGAAGGCGTCGGGATGGGCGCGGGCGATCTGCTCGATGGTCGCTTCCGGCGCCTCGCGCCGCTGCAGCAAAGCGAAGCTCTCGCTCTCCAGCGCGGTCAGCACAGCGCGCAGCCGGTCGGGCCGCTCGGGATGCCCAGGGCCGGTGTCGTGGCCGAGGCAGGCCGGGTGGGTGAAGAGCAGCGTGTCCATGCCCTGTCCTGCCTTATCCGGCCTTGCGGATGCTGTAGCGGGTGACGCCGTCCGGCTCGTCGGCGACCGCGACCAGGACATGGCCGGTGGCGTCGCAGAAGGCCGGAAAGTCCTTGCGCGCCGCGGCGTCGGTGGCCAGCACGTCCAGCACCTGGCCCGGCGCCAGACCCTGCAGCGCCTTGCGCGCCTTCAGGACCGGCATCGGGCAGATCAGGTCGCGCGCATCGAGGTCGAGATCTGCCATGAGTCAGACCCTAGCGCGGGCGGCGGCCGGGGCCAACGCCTCGTACCTCAGCTTTCCGCCAGGCGGAAGGCGGCCAGCACGGCCAGGGCCCAGCCGAGGATCAGCAGCACGCCGCCGATCGGGGTGATGGCGCCGAACCAGCGCGGCGCGCCGAAGGCCATCAGGTACAGCGTGCCGGAGAAGATCACGGCGCCGACCAGGAAGGCCCAGCCGGCCCAGCGCAGCATTCCCGGCGCGCCCAGCAGCGCCAGGGCCAGCAGGGCGACGGCATGGACCAGCTGGTACTGCGCCCCGGTGTGCACCCAGCCCAGCCGCTCCGGCGCCGCCGCGGCCATGCCATGCGCGGCGAAGGCGCCCATCGCCACTGCCACCATGCCGTGCAGCCCTGCCCCGATCAGAAGCACCCGGTCGACCATTCCCGTTCTCTCCACACGCGGAAGGCTTTTCCGAAACCCAACATCGTCATTGCGAGCGCAGCGAAGCAATCCAGGGGCCCCACGCAACGGCCCCTGGATTGCTTCGTCGGCTTCGCCTCCTCGCAATGACGGCGTGAAGTGAGCGCTCCGAAAAACCCGCGAATCGCCTGGAAGACACAATAGCGAGACCGGCGCCGCCGTCACATGACCGTGAAGCCGCGGACGAAGGGGTCGCGGTCGTCGAGGAAGATGGTGTTGTAGCCGGTCAGCCAGGCCTGGCCGGCGATCGAGGGGATGATCGCGTCGAAGGGGCCCACCTTAGCCGTGCCCTCGACCCGGCCGTGGAACAGGCTGCCGATGATGCTCTCATGCACGAAGGCGTCGCCGGTCTTCAGCTCGCCGCGCGCCGCCAACTGGGCCATGCGGGCCGAGGTGCCGGTGCCGCAGGGCGACCGGTCGATCGCCTTCTCGCCGTAGAACACCGCGTTGCGGGCATGCGCCTCCGGGTGCTTCGGCCGGCCGGTCCACTGCACATGGCGCAGGCCGCGGATGGTCGGGTCCTCCGGATGCACCATGTCGGCGCGCTCGTTCACGACCTGGCGGACGATCGGCGACAGGCGCTGGATCTCCCCGGCCGACAGCGCCTCCAGATCGGCATAGCCCGGCTGCGGCTCGATGATGGCGTAGAAGTTGCCGCCATAGGCGATGTCCGCCACCAGCGGGCCGAAGCCCGGCAGCTCGAACTCCAGCTTTTCCTGATACAGGAAAGACGGGACGTTGCGGATGCGCACCGAGGTGACGTGGCCGGCGGCGTCCTGCTCGTATTCGGCGTCGACGATGCCGGCCGGCACCTCCAGCCGCAGCTTGCCCGGCACCTTCGGCCGCACCAGCCCTTCCTCGACCATCACCGTCACCGTGCCGATGGTGCCGTGGCCGCACATCGGCAGGCAGCCCGAGGTCTCGATGAACAGGATGGCGGCGTCGGCATCGTCGCGGGTCGGGGCGTAGAGGATCGACCCCGACATCACGTCATGGCCGCGCGGCTCGAACATCAGCCCGGTGCGGATCCAGTCGTAGTCGGCGACGAAGGCTTGGCGCTTCTCGCTCATCGTCGCGCCCTTCAGGGGCGGGGCGCCGCCGGCGACGACGCGGACCGGGTTGCCGCAGGTGTGGGCGTCGATGCAGAAGAAGCTGCTCTTGGTCATGGCACTCTCACTGGAACCGTTCGATGCCGAAAGCGGCGGGGGCCGGGGTACCGGACAGGAGGCCGGCGGCGAGGCGGGCGGTGGTGGCCGACAGGGTCAGGCCGAGATGGCCATGGCCGAAGGCGAAGACGATGCGTGGGTCATGCGGATGCGGCCCGATCACCGGCAGGCTGTCGGGGGTGGAGGGGCGGCGGCCCATCCATTCGGTGCCGCCGGTCTCCGGGATCGCCGGCAGGTAGCGCCTGGCCTTCCGCCGCAGCGCCCGGGCGCGGGCCAGGTTGGCCGGCGCGTCCACGGCGGCCAGCTCCACAGCCCCGCCGATCCGCAGCCCGTCGGCCAGCGGCGAGGCGACGAAGCCGTGATCGGCGAACACCACCGGCATCGGCAGCCGCAGCGGCGCCTCCGGAATGGTGGTGTTGTAGCCGCGCTCGGTCTCCAGCGGCACCTTCAGGCCAAGGCCGCGGACGATCTCGCGCGACCAGACGCCGGCGGCGACCACCACCGTGTCGAAGGCGCGGGCGGTGCCGTCGGCCAGGCGGACCGAGACGCGGTCGGCGCCCGGCTCGACCGCGGCGACGGTGCCCGTGACCAGCCGGTCGCCCAGGCTGCGGCGCAGGCCCTGCAGCACGCCGAGCGGGCTGTCGACCATCCAATAGGCCCGGCACAGCACGGCGCGGGCGAAGCCGCCGGCCAGGTCCGGCACCAAAGCGCGGGCCTGGTCCGGCGTCAGCGGCTCGAAGTCGTAACCGCCGAGGCGGCGGCGCAGCTCCCATTCCGGCAGGGCGGCGCGGAAGCTGGCCTCGGTGTCATAGATGTCGATCGCCCCGGTCTGGCGCAGATGGCCCGACAGGCCGGCGCGGCGGGCCAACTCGTGGTGGTCGTCCAGCGCCCCGCGCGTCAGCCCGCCCAAAGCCGCGGTCGACCGCTCCACCTGCTCCGCCCTTGCCGCGGCCAGGAAGCGCAGCAGCCAGGGGGTCAGCGCCGGCAGGTCGCGCCAGCGCAGGGCCAGGGGGCCCAGCGGATCCATCAGCCAGCGCGGCACCGATTTCAGCACGCCGGGCCGGGCCAGGGGCGTGATCTCGGGGAAGGCCAGCAGCCCGGCATTGCCCGACGAGGCGTGGCGGTCCTCCGGCCGGCGCTCATAGACCGTGACCTCGTGCCCGTCGGCCGCCAGCCAGGCCGCCGTCGCGCAGCCGATCACGCCGCCGCCGATGATGGCGATGCCGGCCATCTCAGGCCGGCAGCGAAGGCTGGGCCGGCTCGGCCGCGGGGCCGAGCGCGACGTCGCCGGCCACGCCGCTGGCCAGAAAACCCTGGATCTGGCGCACCACCTGGCCGGCATGGGCGCGGGCCAGACTGTCGGCGCGGTCGGCGTCGCGCTCGGTGATGGCCTGGATGATCGCCTCGTGCTCGGCCACGAACTCGGCCGGCAGGCGGTCGTCGAAGCTGGCGTAGTAGATCCGGTTCAGCCGCCGCCCCTCATCCAGCAGCCGGCCGAACAGCTCGGTGTAGTAGCGGTTGCGGCCGGCGCGGGCGATCGTCAGGTGGAAGTCGCGGTTGGCGTCGGCCATGCCGATGGCGTCGGCCGCCGCCACCGCCCGGCCGAAGGCGGCCTGGTGCAGGCGGATCTCGTCCAGATCCTTGGCGGTGCGGCGCAGGGCGGCCAGCCGGGTGGTGACCCGGTGCATCAGGGTCAGCGCGTCGAAATGGGCGGGCAGGGTGGAGAAGTCGATCGGCGCGACGATGGTGTTGCGGTTCGGCAGGGTCTCGACCAGCCCGTCGGCGGCCAGCCGCACCAGCGCCTCGCGGATCGGGGTGCGCGACAGGCCGAAGCGCTCGGCGATGCGGGTCTCGTCCAGGGCCGAGCCGGGGGCCAGCACCAGGTCGAGGATGTCGTGCTTCAGCGCCTCATAGACCTTGGCGACACCGCCGCCGCGCGCCTTGGTCTCCCCGGCCTCCTGTGGTTTCGCCGCTCGCGCCAAAGGCGTGTCCTTCCTGCATTCCCGTTCCGGCGAGATGATAGGCTGGCGGAATGCAATTTGTCGACAAACCTTGGGGCTCAAGAAAARGGGCGGCGGAAGAACCGCCGCCCCGAAAGGCTGGGCCGCGGGCCGGGCTTGGGACGGGACCGGCACGCAACCTGGGAGGCTGTCGGGGAGTGCCCGAGTACCCGACGCGATATATCCCATGGAATACAGCGTCTGGTCAACCGTCGGGCTGAGCCTGGATGCTCTCCTCCAGGCGCCGGACATAGGCGTCGAAACCCGCGGCCAGGTCGACGGTGTCCGGGTCGCGCAGCCATTGGATCTGCAGCCCGTCCATCATCGCGATCAGTTCATAGGCGAGCTGCTGCGAGTCGAGGTCCGGGCGCAGCTCCCCCGCGTCGATGCCGGCCTGGAATGCGGCCCGCATGAAGGACAGCAGATAGGCCGAGCGCCGGCGGAAGAAGGGCTGTGCCGGATGGCCGTCGATCAGGCTCTCGCCATTGAGGATGGCGAAGACCTGGACCAGGTTGCGCTTGCCGGCGTTGTGCCGCATCACCCGGCGGGCGTCATCGAGCACCTGCCGCCAGGTCAGCCCGTCCGGGGAGAGCCGCCGGCCGGTCCGCGGGTCGCGGTCCTCCGTCTCGGCGGCGAGCAGCCGGCCGGTCTCGTGGTCGCGCTCCTCCATCGCCGCCAGCAGAAGCGACATCTTGCTCGGGAAATGGTGCAGCAGCCCCGGCAGGGTCAGGCCCGCCCTTTCGGCGATCGAGGCGATCGAGGTCCCGGCATAGCCGCCCTGGGCGAACATCTCCATGGCGGCGTCCAGGATAAGCTGGCGCCGGCGCTGCCCCTTGGGCGACCGCCGGGTCTTCAGGCCTTCGGGGGGCGCGGTCGGATCGGTCTTCGAACGCATCCCGCTCTCTAGCACGGCCGCACGGCCTTGCGGAGCACCGCACGCATGATCCGGCTTGGTAAACTTACCGAGTGATTGGTAGGTTTAGCGAAACGGGTTCCAGAATCACCAACCCAGAGGGGAGAGAAGATGCCCTTGTCACGGACTTGGCCTGCCGTCGCCGCGATCGGCCTCGGCGGATGGCTGGCGAGCGGCCCGGCGATCGCCGACACAGCGCCGGCCCTGGAGTCGCGGTCGGCGCCGATCCTGTCGGAGCGGGGAGTCCAGTACCGGGACCTGAACCGCAACGGCCGGCTGGACCCGTATGAAGACCGCCGCCTCCCGGCCGCGCTGCGGGCGCAGGACCTGGTCCGGCGCATGACGCTGGAGGAAAAGGCCGGCGCCATGCTGCACGCCACGCCGACCTCGACGGCGACCGGCGACGGCTGGACTGCGGAGTCGCTGTCGGCGCTGATCGCCGGCCGACATGCCGGCGCCATGATCAGCCGCCTGGCCGGCACGGCGCAGGCCCAGGCCCAGGCCGCCAACCAGGCACAGGAAGTGGCCGAGCAGACCCGGCTGGGCATTCCGGTGCTGCTCAGCTCCGATCCGCGCAACCATTTCCAATATGTCCCCGGCGCCAGCGTCGAGAACACCGCGTTCTCGCAATGGCCGGAGACGACCGGGCTGGCCGCGATCGGCGACCCACGGCTGGTGCGCCGCTTCGGCGACATCGCCCGGCAGGAATACGAGGCGATCGGCCTGCGCATGACCCTGTCGCCGCAGGCCGACCTGTCGACCGAGCCGCGCTGGCCGCGCATCAACGGCACCTTCGGCGAGGATCCGGACCTGACGAGCCGCCTGGTCGAGGCCTATGTCGCCGGCTTCCAGAACGGCGGGCGCGGCCTGAACCGCGGCAGCGTCGTCACCGTGGTCAAGCACTGGGTCGGCTATGGCGCCGCGGTCGACGGCTTCGACGGCCACAACCATTACGGCCAGGACCTGACCTTCCCGGCCGGCCGCTTCCAGGATCATGTCCGGGCCTTCCGCGGTGCCTTCGCCGCCGATGTCGCCGGGGTGATGCCGACCTATTCGGTGCCGCCGCAGGGCCTGACCCTGTTCGGCCGGCAGCTGGAGCGGGTCGGCGCCGGCTTCAGCAAGCAACTGCTGACCGACCTGCTGCGCGGCCGCTTCGGCTTCGACGGCGTGATCCTCAGCGACTGGGCGATTACCTCGAATTGCGACGCCAACTGCCGCGACGGCTGGCCGGACGGGCAGGCGCCGGGCTTCGCCGGCTTCGGCACCCCCTGGGGAATGGAGCAGGCCACCGTCCAGCAGCGTTTCGTCAAGGCGATCGACGCCGGCATCGACCAGTTCGGCGGCAGCGGCGACGACCCGGCGCCGATCGTGCAAGCGGTGCGCGCCGGGCAACTGAGCGAGCGGCGCCTCGACCAGTCGGTGACCCGCATCCTGCTGCAGAAGTTCCAGCTCGGCCTGTTCGAGAATCCCTATGTCGACGCGGCGGCGGCCGGGCGCATCGCCGGCAATGCCCGCTTCACGGCCGAGGGGCGCGCGGCGCAGCAGGCCTCGCTGGTGCTGCTGGAGAACCGTCCCGCTGCCCGCGGGCCGCTGGTGGCGGCGGCGGATGGCAGCGCTTGGCGGCCGGGGCCGAACCGGCGCCCGATCCTGCCGCTGAGCCCGTCGCTGCGGCGGGTCTGGCTGCACGGCGTGGATGCGGCGACGGTGCGGGCACATGGCTTCACCGTGGTCGCCGACCCGCGCCAGGCCGACTTCGCCCTGGTGCGGGCGGCGGCGCCGTTCGAGACGCTGCACCCGAACTACACCTTCGGCAGCCGGCAGCATGAGGGGCGGCTGGACTTCCGCGACGGCGACGCCGATTACGAGGCGATCAAGCAGGCCGCGGCGGCGGTGCCGACCATCGTCACGGTCTATCTCGACCGGCCGGCGATCCTGGCGAATGTGCGTGACAAGGCGACGGCGCTGATCGGCAATTTCGGCATCACCGACGACGCCCTGCTCGACGTGCTGCAGGGCAAGGCCCGGCCGCGCGGCCGGCTGCCCTTCGAGTTGCCGTCGTCGATGGCCGCCGTCCTGGCCCAGGCCTCGGACGCGCCCTATGACAGCCGGGCGCCGCTGTATCGCTTCGGCGCCGGGCTGAGCTACTGACGATCCGGGAGCTCCCGGCCGCGCCGGGGGCTCCCTTCTGACGTCTTGCGGACGGCTGGCCGGAACGGCGGCGACCGCCCATACTGGGTCCGCGGACACTGGCGCCCGGCCAGGAAGGTCGGGCGAGACGGTGCCGGGGAGGACGCATGCCATGAGCGAGACCGCGGGGCTTCGCCCCTACCTTCTGGCCCCGATTCCAGAGCTGGACGAAGCCGTCGACCTGCTGAGCCGGGCCGCTGACGCTCTGCTGGCGGGGAACGACGATCTGGCCCGCGACTGCATCGAGCGGGCGGACATACCCGCGGTCCATGCCTGGGCGTCCAAGGCGATGGGAAAGATCGACGAGGACATCCACCGATACCGGCCCGCAGCAGACGTTGTCGACGCGGTTGCCCGGGCAGAGCGGGCGGCGCTGCGCATGCCGGGCCGATCGGTCCTGGACAGGATCTGCGCGCGCGACGGGTATCGCTGCCGGTTCTGTGGCAGCAGAGTCGTCCTGTCGACAGCGCGTCATGCGATGGAGGCGAGGCTTCCTGGCGCTGTTCGCTGGGGAAACGGCAACCGTGAGCGGCATGCGGCGTTCTTCGCCCTGGCCGCGACGATCGATCACCTCGTGCCTCATTCCAAGGGTGGCGGCAACGACCCCGAGAACCTGGTGACGACCTGCCAGGCCTGCAATTTCGGGAGGAATGACTGGCTACTCGAGGAGGTCGGCCTGATCGACCCCAGGAGCCGCCGGCCGGTGGTCGACGATTGGGACGGGCTGAAGCGGCTCGCTGTGCCAAGGCGTCTCACGGTGCCGTCCATCGCTGCTCCGGCTCTCCGGCCCCCTCGTGCAAGAGCCAAATCGGACCCGGCGAGGGCCGAGGAGGAGCAGGCCAACTGGCTGGCAAGCCTGGAGCGAACCTCCGGCGTGTCCTCAGAGCGTCTGCTGGCGCTGCTGGATAGCTTCAGTGATCTGCAGATCTCCCGGGCGCTCAAGGATGTGCTGCTGGTGAAGATGAGCGTAGGTGGTCGGACGCTCAGAGTGCTGGGTATCGAAGCGGATGGTGGCATCCAGATCCCATGGTCCATCGGCGACGCCAAGGACCGCTTCCGAGACTTCGCCGAGACCCTCGCCGCCGCGATCCCGGGAGCCATCGTCTATGAGACTCCGAAGATGTGGCGGGTCGGTCGGCGAGGAGAGCGCATCACCGTACGTGATATCCTGGACGCGCCCGATGGGCTGCGGGCGGCGCTGCGGGTGTTGAACGAGGCCCTGCGCGCCTGATCGTCCCGCCCGTCTCAGGCCGCGACTTCTCCGGACCGCCGAATCTCGCCGGGGCGGGTGCCGTGGCGGCGGTGCATGGCGCGGCTCAGGGCGCTTTCGGACTGGTAACCGACCTCGGCGGCGACCTGTGCCGCGGGGTGGCCCTGCAGCAGCTGCCGGCGGGCCAGGCCCAGGCGCAGGTCGGTGAGGAAGGCGAGCGGCGGGCAGCCCGCCGCGGCCCGGAACGCCCGGACCAGCGTGGCGCGCGAGGTCACGGCTCGGGCGGCCAGGTCGTCCAGCGTCCAAGGCCGCGCCGGCTCGCGCAGCATCGCCAGCACGGCGCGAGCCGTGGGGCGATGGCCGAGCAGGCGCAGCAACCCGCCGGACGCTCCGCCGGTGCCCAGATGGGCGCGCAGCATCATCACGAACAGGGCGCTGGCCAGGTGGAGGGTGATCGCAGCGGCCCCGGTGCCGTCGGCATCCAGCTCGTCGCGGATGGCCTCCAGCAGCAGCTTCGTCCGCGGCGCATCCGGCCAGTCCGGCCCGCGCAGCAGGATCCGGTCGGGCAGGGCGGCGATCAGCAGGCTCTCGCCGGCCGCCTCGAATTGCAGCCGGCCGCAGATGATCTCGGTGTCGGGCTCGACGCCCAGGCTGGCCTGATGGCGGATGGCGTTGCGGTAGGCCTTGGTCACGCCCGCCGGCTCCCCGGCCGCGCCTGGCCGAGCGCGCATCACATGCGGGTCGCCATGCGGCAGCAGCAGCATGTCGCCGGCCTGCAGCCGCAGCGGGGCGTGGCCGGGGCCGTCAAGCTCGCATTCGCCACGCGTGACGATGTGGAAATAGGCCCAGCCGGGACCGCCGGCCGGATGCGGCGACGCCCAGATTCCGCCGAACGCGCAGAGGTCGTCGAGGACCGGGCGCACCTGCAGCAGCGGGGCGAGGCTGCTCAGGGGATCGTCGGGCGTGTCCGAGAGCATCGGGTGCAATCGCAGGTTTGATCCGATCGGTCATGCCGTCGCCCCTGACAGCTATATTCCAGGCACGGTGGCGCGCCTAGATCTACTCCATCAACCATGGAGATCGCATCATGCACATGCACGATTGGAACACCTACCGGCAGCAGCTCATCGCCGGGGTCGGCGAGCTCGGCAAGCTCAGCCCGGACACGGTGCGCGGCTATGCGGCGCTCGGCGGCGCGGGCGCCAAGACCGGCCATCTCGACGCCAAGACGCGCGAGCTGATCGCCCTGGCCGTGGCCATCTCGCTGCGCTGTGACGGCTGTATCACCGTCCATGCCGATGCCGCCCGCAAGCAGGGCGCGACGAAGGAGGAGATCGCAGAGGCGCTGGGAGTCGCGATCAGCGTTAATGCCGGCGCCGCGCTGGTCTACTCCACCCGCGCATTGGACGCCTTCGCCGCCGCCCAGGAGGGCGCTGCGTCGAGCTAGACCCCGCGGTCCGCGGCCGGCGCCTCAGCCATCCTCCAGGTCGGCATCGGCGCCGTTCGGACCGCGCAGGACGCCGCCGATGCTGTGGCTGTCGAAGGCGACGCTCTTGATTACCGCATGCACCGGCCGGCCGGGCGCCAGATCCAGCGCCTCGACCGAGCGCCGGGTCAGCCGGGCCAGGAGGCCGTCGCCGGCGCAGTCCAGGCGGATGTCGGCGGTCGGGCCGCCGCCGGACGCGATTGCCAGCACCGTCGCCGGCAGCACGTTCAGCGCGCTCAGGTGGTCCGGCGGGCGGGTGGCCAGCATGACGTCGCGGGCGCGGATGCGGATGCGGACCTTGCTGCCGTGTGGCAGCTCGACCCGCGGGACGGTCAGGAAGCCGGCGGCGACGCGCAGCCGGGTCAGCTGCCAGCGGTCGTCATGGTCCTCGACCGCCGCCTCCAGCACCGCGCCGGCCTCGGCCCGCGGGAACAGGTCGGCCCGGCCCATCACCTCGGCCACCGGCCCGGACGCCGCCACCCGTCCGTCGGCCAGCACCACCAGGGTGGTGGCCAGCCGCGCCACCTCGCCGATGGCGTGGCTGACATAGATGATCGGGATCCGCGCCTCGTCGCGCAGCCGCTCGAGATAGGGCAGGATCTCGGCCTTGCGCGCTTCGTCCAGCGAGGCCAGCGGCTCGTCCATCAAGAGCAGGCGCGGGCTGGACAGCAGGGCCCGGCCGATCGCCACGCGCTGCTTCTCGCCGCCCGACAGCAGCGCCGGCCGGCGCTCCAGCAGCGGGCCGATGCCGAGCAGCTCGACGACGCGGCCGAACTCGGTGCCGCGCTCGGCCTTCGGCGTGAACCAGCGGCCGTACAGCAGGTTCTGCCGCACCGTCAGATGCGGAAACAGCCGGCCCTCCTGGAAGACATAGCCGATGCGGCGGCGATGCGGCGGCAGGGCCACGCCGCGCTCGGTGTCGACCAGGGTGCGGCCGTCGACAATCACCCGTCCGTGCTGCGGCCGCACCAGCCCGGCGATGACGTTGACCACCGAGGTCTTGCCGGCGCCGGAGCGGCCGAACAGCGCGGTCAGCCGGCCCTCGCTGCGGAAGCCGATGTCGAGCGCGAAAGCGCCCTGGCGGTGACGGATCTCGACCTCGAGGGTCATGTCGCGTGCACCTGCACGCCGGCGCGCCGGGCCATCACCTCGGAGGCGATCAGGGCGGCCATCGACAGGACGACCGAGACCAGGGTCAGGCGCAGCGCGCCGAGATCGCCGCCCGGCACCTGGGTGAAGGTGTAGATCGCCGAGGGCAGGGTCTGGGTCTGGCCGGGGATGTTGGAGACGAAGGTGATGGTGGCGCCGAACTCGCCCATCGCCTTGGCGAAGGCCAGGATGGCGCCGGCGATCACGCCCGGCAGGATCAAGGGCAGGGTGACGGTCAGGAACACCCAGAGGGGCGAGGCGCCGAGGGTGCCGGCGGCGGCCTCCAGCCGGCGGTCGACCGCCTCGATCGACAGGCGGATGGCGCGGACCATCAGCGGGAAGCCCATCACCCCGGCGGCCAGGGCGGCGCCGGTCCAGCGGAAGGAGAAGACGATGCCGACCTGGGCCAGGACGGAGCCGATCGGCCCCATCTTGCCGAACAGCAGCAGAAGGATATAGCCGGTGACGACCGGCGGCAGCACCAGCGGCAGGTGGACCACGCCGTTCAGGATCGACTTGCCCCAGAACCGGCCGCGCGCCAGGGCCAGGGCGACCAGAACGCCGAGCGGCAGGCTGACCGCCATGGCCCAGAGCGAGACCTTCAGACTCAACAGGATCGCGGTCAGCTCGTCGGGGGTGAAGTCGAACACGTATGCTTTCTCAAAGACCGCAGCCCCACGCTGTCATTGCCGGGCTTGACCCGGCAATCCAGGGGCCATCAAGAGCGGTTCTGGCGGCCCCTGGATCCTCGGGTCAAGCCCGAGGATGACAGCTCAAAGCAGGGACCTTCCGTTTACGGCGTCACCACCGAGAACCCCTGCTTCTCGAACAGGGGCTTGGCGGCGGGGGATTTCAGGTAGTCGACGAAAGCCTGGGCCTCGGGCTTGTCGCTGCTGGTCAGCACCGCGACCGGATACAGGATCGGCGGGTGGCTGTCGGCCGGGAAGGTGCCGATGACCTTGACCCCGGTGTCGGCCGCGGCGTCGGTTTGGTAGACGATGCCCAACGGGGCCTCGCCGCGCGACACCAGCGCCAGGGTGGCGCGGACATTTTCGGCCTGGGCGACCTTGTCCTTGACCGAGGCCCAGACGCCGAGCGTCTCCAGCGCCGCCTGGCCGTATTTGCCGGCCGGCACCGCCTTGACATCGGCCATGGCCAGATGGCCGTCGCCGAGCGCCTTGGCCAGTGCGAAATCCGGCGCGATGGTCAGCTGCACCGTCGAATCTTTCGGCGCCACCAGCACGATGCGGTTGCCCAGCAGGGTCGCCTGCGTCTCCGGCTTGATCAGCTTGCGGTCGGCCAGATACTTCATCCAGTCGAGATCGGCCGAGATGAAGACGTCGGCCGGGGCCCCGGCCTCGATCTGCTTCGCCAGCGCCGAGCTGGCGGCGTAGGAGATCGTCGCCTTGTGCTTGGACTCGGCCTGCCACTGGGCGTTGATCGAGTCCAGCGCGTCCTTGAGGCTGGCGGCGGCGAAGACGGTGATGTCCTGCGCCTGGGCGCCGGCGGGTGCGCCGAAGGCCGTGGCCGCCCCCAGCGCCCCGGCCAGGAGCGCGCCGAGCCAGCCGCGTCGTGTGATCCGCATCGTCCTGTTCCCCGCTCCCGATTGCCGGCCGGCTGCCGGCCTGTCGGGCGCGATCTTACAGTGTCGCTATATCCGGGCAAACATTTCGCTGAAGGCCGCACGCCCGTCGATCACGACCGGCGCTTCAGCCCCTGCTCGGCCAGGATCGACCAGATCCCCTCGGCGCTGTCGGCGAAGTGGAACAGCTGCRGGTCGCGGGCGTCGATCATGCCGTGCTCGACCAGCGCGTCGAAGCCGATCACGGCCCGCCAATAGGTCTCGTCGAACAGCACGATCGGCAGGGGCGAGGAGGACTTGCCGGTCTGGCGCAGGGTCAGCAGCTCGAACAGCTCGTCGAAGGTGCCGAAGCCGCCGGGGAACACCACCAGCGCGTTGGCCCGCATCGCCAGATGCATCTTGCGCATGGCGAAATAGTGGAAGCGGAAGGTCAGGGCCGGGGTGGACCAGGCATTCGGCTCCTGCTCGTGCGGCAGGGTGATGTTGAAGCCGATGGTCGGCGCGCCGGCCTCGGCAGCGCCGCGATTGGTCGCCTCCATGATGCCGGGGCCGCCGCCGGTGGCGATGACGTTGTCGCGCAGGCCGCCATGGTCGGTCAGGGCGCCGCCGCGCTCCGATGCGATGCGGCCGAACTCGCGCGCCTGGGCATACCAGTGGGCGTGGCGGCCGGCCCCGTCCTCAGTGGCGCGGGCGCTGCCGAAGACGACGATGGTGGAGCGCACGCCCCAGGCCCGCAGCGACTCCTCGGCCTTGGCGTATTCCAGCATCAGGCGGACGCCGCGCATGGAATCGCCGAGCAGGAAATCCTGGTCGAGCTCCGGCAGGCGGTAGGAGGGCGACGCGATCTGCGCCGCATTGGAACGGTCCGGGGACGGCCGATCCGGGGATGGATGGTCGGGGGCTGGCTTGCTCATCACCCCTCTAAAGCAGATCGCGGACCGGCCGGGAAGGGGGCCTATGCCACATCCGTGCGGTGGCGGCAGCCCGCGCCCGTCAGGCCCAGTAGCGCCGGTTCAGGCTGATCCGGCGCTTCAGCGGGCGCGGGATCCGGGCCTCGCGGCGGCCGCAGTGATAGGCGGCCAGCTTGACTGCGGTGCGCAGGATGGCCGACGGGATCGCCAGGGGCTGGTTCCGGGCCAGGTGGCGGAGCTCCGACTGCACGAAGCGCTTCCCCTCGCCCTCGGCCTTGCCGAAGCGTTCCAGCAACCAGGGCGCGCGGGCGTGCATCACGCCGACGTCGAAGTAGCGGCGGAACTCCTCACCGATGCTGTAGCTGTGCGAATGATGCACCTGGGCGTCGGCGACATAGGCCTTGGCCCAGCCCGACAGCAGCATCCGGCCGGTCACCGCCGCGTCCTCGCCGAAGATGGTGCCGGAGGGGAAGCCGCCGACCATCTCCAGCGCCCGCCGGCGATAGGCGGCGAAAGAGTTCGAGCAGAAGCTGGCCTTGATCCCGGCTGCCGCGGCGTCCTGCGGCCGCAGGACGAAGCTCTCGGGCGGGTAGTTGAACAGCCGGGCATGGGCCTCGATCGCCCCGGCGCCGAGATGCGGCAACTGCCGGCCATAGGCGACGCCGACCTCTGGGTCGGCGAAGGCGGCGACGATCCGGGCGATGGTCTCGCTGTCGGCCGGCACCGCATCCTGGGTCAGGAAGACGACCACCTCGATCTGCGGCGACAGGCGGTTGACCGCGCGCTGGCGGGTGCCACCATGGTCGAATTGCGCCTTAGGGATGACCACCACCTCGGCCCCGGCCGCCTGGAAGCGGGCCACCGTGTCGTCGGTCGAGCTGGAATCGATGACCAGGACGGAGCGCGGCTGGAAGGATTGAGTCCGCAGGGCCGGAAGCAGGGTGTCGAGATGCTTCGCTGCGTTCAGCGTCGGAATGACCAGCGCGACGCGGTCCTCGGCAATCTTCGGCCCGACCGCAGACACAGCCTTCTCCGCGTCCAAGGACATCATGCCCGTCTCATCATCTTGTGCAATGCAGCATTTGTACGGGAATTCGGCATCACAGGCCAGTCGCATTCATTCCTAGAAGAGGTCGCCTAGAAGAGGGTCGGACGCATCCTGCCGCCGGCCGAGCGCCGCTTGACACACCGAGCCGACCCTTAACACACCAGATCCGATTTTGGTCCGGCGTCCCGGCTGCGGCCCGGCGCCGGTCAAGACACCCTGCATTGGGGCGGGCCGTTGGACAACATGCCCTCGACCAACGCGGTCTCATGCAGGACAAGCATCTGACTGGCTGAAGCCGGCCAAATTGCGGCAGGATTAAGGTAATTCTTCCGCCTTTACTGGGCCGGCTGGGGTCTCTTATTTTCAGTTGAAGTTTTGATCTGGCCGTATAGACATCGTTAGGGGCGTGAGGCAATATCCCGCCGCCGCCGAAGGATGCCGATGCCGATAGGGTGCCGGCCTGACCGCTGACGCGTGGTGATCGAAATTCTACAACGCTGCAGCGCCCTGCGCTGCGCGTTTCTGCAAACAGTCTGGACAACGGCCATCTGATGCGTTGGTTGAGCGCCCCCTTCCGCTGGTATCGTTCGATGTATTTCGAGCGCCCCTGGCTGTTCATTCTCGTGACGCTGATCCTGTGCGAGGCCGCCGCCGTGGCCTTCATCCTGGTCAGCCCGAAGAAATACACGGCATCGGCGATTATCATGCCGATCATCGCGGACAAGCCCGACCAGCGCCTGCTCGGTGGCGATTCCACCCAGGGCGTGGCCAGCCTGCTGTTCGGCGGGCAGAAGGCGCCACCCGAATTCGACCGGTTCATGCAGACGCTGGCCAGCACCACGCTGGCCGAACGCCTGCTGCAGGACCCGGAGTTCCTCCAGGCCTTCTTCGCCAATGAATGGGATCCGGAGACCCGGAGCTGGGTGCCCCCCCGAGGGCCGGCCGCCTGGGTCAAGGCGCAGGTGGCGAAGGCCGCCGGCTTGCCGCCCTACGCCCCGCCCAGCGCCGACCGGATCCGGGACGCCATCCAGGACAACATCAACATGAAGGCCGGCGTGGCCAGCAACGCCCAGGTCCTGACCTACGATCACACCGATCCGCAGGCGGCGCTGTATGTGCTGCGCACCGTCATCGCCGACAACGACCAGGTCAACCGCGAGCAGATCGCCAACCAGATCTCGTCGCTGATCAGCCGCATCAACGCCCTGCTGTCCTCGGCCACCGACCTGACCATGCGCGATACGCTGATTCCGCTGCTGGTCGAGCAGCGCCGCCGGCAGCTGGCGGTGCAGGGCGATACGCCCTTCGCCATCGACGTGATCGACCCGCCGACGGTATCGGTGCAGCCGACTTCGCCCAAGCCGCTGCTGCTGCTGGTCATCATCGGCGTCTTCGCCATCTTCGCCGCCTCCGCCGCGCTGATCTTCCGCATCACACTGCGCGGGCTCGGGGACCTGGCCAACGCCTCGCAATGACCAGCGACGGCTATCTCTACACCTTTTCCTGGAGCCTGCCGGGCCTGTCCTGGATGGGCTTCGCGTTGCTGCTGGTCGGCACGACCAAGATGCTGTCGTTCTTCGTCTTTCCCAGCATCCGGAACGTGCCGTTCATCCTGTCCATTCCCTTCGTCGTCATCGCGGTCGGCTGGGGCGCCTTCTGGTGGACCGAGCAGTACATCTCGGCGAATGGGCTGAGCCAGGGCACTGCCGAATCCTTCCTCATGATCCTCGCGATCGGGTCGGCGGTGACGTGCCTGGCGGCGGTCGCGACGATCCGGGCGCTGACCGCCCCGCGCGGCTATGCGGTGTTCAACGGCCTCCTGGTCGATGACGTGAACCGCGGGGCCGGGCTGATGCTGGTCATCGCGGCCATGCTGATGCTGGCCGGGGCGGCCGCCTTCATCGGCGCGTTCTACCTGCTCACCGGCATCGTCCCTGCCTTCGCCGAGAACCCGCTGCTCGCCAAGTATTTCGGCGGCGAATACTCCGCCCGGGCGGCGCCCTACATGCCGCTGTTCCGGGGCGGCATGGTGCTGTACCAGGTCGGGGTGCTGGTCGGGATCCTGCTGCTGCCGAGCCGGGTCAATGTCGGTCGGCTCATGTTGTTCCTGCTGCTGGCCCTGCTGGGGTGCGCCGCGGTGCTGGCGCTGCTGTCGCTGCGCCGCGGCGTCGCGGCCCAGCCGATCCTCGAAGGGCTGCTGATCCTGCTGGTGATCCGGGGCCGCCTCGGCTGGGTCATCGTCGGCGTGGCGGCGTATGTGCTGGTCTTCACCTTCGGCTCCGCCGTCAACCAGATCCTGTTCTATATGCTGGGGCTGCGGACCGAGGTTGGGCTCGACGCCATCATCAAGGGGCTGTCGGACATCTATGACCTGTGGTGGTTCATGGATGCCTACGACAAGGCGGGGCCCGAGCCGACCATGGGCATGACGGTGTTCGGCGGGCTGGTGCCCTACGATTTCCGTTGGAATCCCGCCAACTACACGAAGTGGATCATCGGCGCGGACCTGAACACCGGCTCGGGTGGCTTCCGGCTGCCGATGTCGGTCTGGGGCTATGACGCCTTCCGCTATCCCGGCCTCGTCCTCTGGTCGGCGATCGACGGGTTCACCATCGTCGTCCAGGCCTTCCTGTTCCGGCTGGTTGCCGAGAAGGGCGGCAGCCGGTATGTCCTGGCTATCAACATCATCACCTACAAGGCGGTCTTCCTGATCTGCAACAACCTGTTGCAGTGGAAGATCGACGACCTCCTGGTGATCATCCTGTTCCTGATGCTCCGGCTGGCTCCGGCCACGACCCGGCTGCTGGGGCGCAGGCAGACGAAGAGTATCGTGCCGCAAACGGGTTGAGGCGTGTTGGGGGTCGCAAACACGCTTCGTCGACTGCCCTGGAAGGTGGGGTTTATGAGCATCAAGCAGACTATTAAGAACATCGTCCCGGCGCCGGTCTTTTCCGTGATCCGGGACGTTCCCTGGGCGATCCGGGACTTCGTCGACCGCGGTTCGCAGGACCAGGTGATGCCGCCGTTGCGGCTGATGCGCGACGGCCCGCGGGGGCGGGATGTCTGGGCCCAGAACGGCCGCGAGGCACTGCATTTCTACAGCGACGTGCTGCGGCTGGACCGCAGCGCCGTCATGCTGGACATCGGCAGCGGCATGGGGCGCAAGACGATCCCGCTGCTGTCCTATCTGGACGACAAGGCCCGCTACATCGGCCTCGACATCGACCGGGACCAGGTGCGGTGGTGCAGCCGCAACATCACGCCGCGGAACTTCCGCTTCACCTTCATCCATGTCGACCTGTTCAACAAGTTCTACAACCATTCCGGCGCCATCCCGCCGTCCAAGTTCGTCCTGCCGTTCCCGGACAACTCCTTCGACGTCGTCTCGCTGTGGTCGGTCTTCACCCACATGTATCCGGACGACGTGGCGCATTACCTCGCCGAGATCGGTCGCGTGCTGCGCCCCGGCGGCCAATTGGCGTCGTCGTACTACCTGATCAACGACGACACCCTGGCCGGCATGAAGAATGGCACGATCGATCTGACCCTGTATCCGGGCGATCGCTACTGGACCAACAATCCGAACATCCCCGAGGACCTGACCGCGCTGGACGAGGCTTGGCTGCGCGGCGCCTATGCCGCGGCCGGCCTGTCCATCGAGACCATCCTCCGCGGCGGCTGGACCGGCGCCAAGGTCGATCCGGCGCTGGTCAACATGAACCGGCAGGACATCGTCGTGGCCCGGGCCACGCCGCCGGCGGGTGCCGCGGCCTGAGGCCGCGGACCGCTTCCGCCAGCCATTTCCCAGAGGTCGTAAACCGATGAGCAACCGCGTCGTTCTCGTCACCGGCGGCGCCGGCTATATCGGCAGCCATGCCTGCAAGGCGCTGGCGGCCGCCGGCTTCGCTCCGGTCGTGCTCGACAGCCTGGTGCGTGGCCATCGCGATTTCGTCAAATGGGGGCCGCTGGAGCATGCCGATATCGGCGACGCCGCGGCGCTCGACCAGGTGATGGCGCGGCACCGGCCGGTGGCGATCCTGCATTTCGCGGCGCTGACCTATGTCGGGGAATCGGTCGGCGACCCTGCGATGTACTACCGCAACAACGTCGCGGGGTCGCTGTCCCTGCTCGAGGCGGCCCGGCGCCACGACGTGCGCCATCTCGTCTTCTCCAGCACCTGCGCCACCTACGGCCTGCCGGAGCGCATGCCGATCGTGGAGGACACGCCGCAGGCGCCGATCCATCCCTATGGCGCATCGAAGCTGATGATCGAGCGCATGCTGGGGGATTTCGCCGCGGCCTACGGCCTGCGCTGGACAGCGCTGCGCTACTTCAACGCCTGCGGCGCCGATCCCGACGGCGAGGTGGGGGAGCGGCACGACCCCGAGACCCATCTGATCCCGCTGACGCTGATGGCAGCGGCCGGCCGGCTGCCTCATATCCGGCTGCTCGGCAACGACTATCCGACCAAGGACGGCACCTGCATCCGCGACTACATCCATGTCGCCGACCTGGCCGATGCCCATGTCCGCGCCCTGCGCTACCTGCTCGATGGCGGCGCGCCGCGGGCCTTCAACCTCGGCACCGGCACCGGCCACACCGTGCTCGACGTGATCCGGACGGCCGAGCGCGTCACCGGCCGGCCGATCCCGGTGGAGCTGGCGCCGCAGCGCTCCGGCGACGCGGCGGAGCTGGTGGCCGATCCCTCGCTGGCGGCGTCGGTCCTCGGGTTTCGTCCCGCCTTCGACCTGGAGGGATCGATCCGGACGGCCTGGAGGTGGTACCAAAGCGAGATCGGCGGGGCGTGACGCCCGGCGGGGCGTGACGCCCGGCGATGCGGCGTCGTCGATGATCGCGTGACGAGGCGGGTGAGACAGCAGACGACACGCCGTCTTCGGTCCGGCGACCGCGACCGGTGCGTGACCAGTTGAGCAGATCTGGCGGATCAATGTCGAAGAGATTGGAATCCCGCGTGATGCGGGCCGCGCCCTGGGCGGTCGCTGAAGCGGTGTCCAACGCATTGTCGGGCGTGGCCTCGATCTTCGTGGCGGGCTGGCTCCTGGCGCCGGCGGATATCGGCCGCGCCGGCATCGCCATCGGCCTCGTCATGCTCCTCGGCCTGGCGACCGGGCTGGGCATCCAGGAATCCTTGATCCGCCACCGCTCGGTGCACGCCAGCGTCACCGACACCGCCTTCACCGGCCTGATGGTGCTGGGGGTCGCCGGCGTTGCCGTGTGCTGGCTGATCGCCGCCCCGGTCGGCTGGCTGTTCGACGACCCGACGCAGTTCCTGCTGCTCGGCGTGACCGGCTTCCTGCTGCTGCTCAACGCGGTGATGGCGGTGCCGACCGCGCTGCTCACCCGCAAGATGCGGGCGAATGTGCTGACCCGCCGGATGATGCTGTCGCGGATCTCGCAGGTGGTCGTCATCGGCGTCCTCGGCTGGCTCGGGGCCGGGGCCTGGGCCATGGTCGGCGGCGTGCTCATCTCCAATGCGCTCTCCGCCCTCGTCCTGTGGCGGGCCATGCCGCGGGTGCCGCGGCTGCGCTTCGACTGGGGCGAGTTCCGGTCGCTGGCGTCGTTCGGCGGCTCGATGAGCATCGAGCAGCTGCTGTGGCAGGGCACCACCCGCATCTTCGCGCTGCAGGTCGGCTATTTCCACGGCGCCGTGGCCCTGGGGTACTTCCAGTTCGCCCAGCGGCTGGTGGAGGAGGTCGGCAATCTGATCCAGGGCAACATCGTTCGCTTCGGCCTGTCGTTCTTCGCCGATCTCGACCGCAACGACCGCGACGCGAACCGGGCCTTCCTGACGGCGACCAGCCTGCTCACGGTCGCCGGCGGCGTCGTGTTCATCGGATTGACGCTGGTGGCGGATGACCTGGTCCCGCTGGTCTTCGGCCGGCAATGGCAGCCCGCGGCCCCGCTGATCCAGATCTTCGCCGCGACCTGGTTCTTCCTGCTGTCGCGGGCCCTGGCCGGGCCGCTGCTGCGGGCCAAGGGGCATCAGAACGTCATCGTCCCCTATGCCCTGGTCGCCTGCGTCATCACCCTGGCCAGCGGCTTCATCACCGCCGAGCAGGCGCTGGTCGTCGTGGGGCTCGGATGGGCCGCCCGCAACCTGGTGTCGCTGCCCTGGAGCTTTCTCATGGTCAGCCGCTATGCCCGGATCCCGGTCCGCGCCCAGCTCCGCTCCATCGTCCGCCCGCTCGCGCCGATGGTGGCGATGACCGCCGCGGTCCTGCTGGCCCGGTATCTGCTCGCCGATGCGCCGGCCGGGCTGCGGCTGGTGACGGCGATCCTGGCCGGGGTGGTCACCGCGGCGGTCACCGTGCCATTGTTCAACTGGCGGATGATCCGGGGGCTGCGCGAGACGGTCGGCCGGATGCGGGTCGGCGGCACCGGGGCGTGACGCAGGCCCATGCGCCATGGCATTGCCATCTTTCCCGGCTCTATACTATAACCTCCGTCGAACTCCGGACGCGGCCTGCTGTATATCTCTCCGTTTGATCAATAGGGCGAATCTCTCAAGCTCGGAAGGCGTGGTTCAAGATGCACGGCATGGATTATCTTAAGGGCCGCCTTTCTGTCATTGATCAATATATAAAGCCCGGCAGTCGGATTCTATATATCGACTATCCGCTGCACTTCAATGTCGGCGACCTGTTGATCCTCAAGGGAACTGAAGCATTCTTTGCGGATCGACGATACGACGTGACCCGGCGTTACTCGTATTTCGGCTTTCCATGGCACGAGCGCAACTTCCCGGTGGTGCCGAAGGATGTCACGATCGTGCTGCATGGCGGCGGCAATTTTGGCGATATTTACTATCCGCACCAGCTTCTGCGGGAGAAGATCATCAATCATTATCGCGATCACCGGATCGTGATCTTTCCGCAGACCATGCATTTCAGCGAGCCGGCCCGGATGCACCAGGCCGCCGAGGTCATGGCGCGGCACAAGGATCTGCATTTCCTGGCGCGGGACCAGCGGACCTACGACGTCTTCCGGCGCGAATTCTCGAACAACACCGAGCTGTGCCCGGACATGGCCCATTTCCTGTGGGGGAAGCTGCCGCGGAAGGCGCCCGGCGCCACGGGCGGCGGCACGCTGTGGATGATGCGCCGGGACGAGGAGACGGTCGCCCTCCCCGAGATGTTCCGGGGCCAGATCGACCAGCCGCTCGACTGGCCGGACTTCTGCAGTCGCCGGGATCGGATGGTCAACCTGCTGACCCGCCGGACTGACCAGGTCAACGGGGTGGCCGGCCGCAAGCTGTTTCCGATCGACCGCTTCTGGTACGGCTACACCGACCGCATGGTGGCGAACACGATCGACCGGATCCTGGCCTATGACCGGATCGTGACGTCGCGCATGCACGGGCACATCCTGGCCTGTCTCCTGGGCATGAAGACGATCCTGCTCGACAATTCCTACGGCAAGAACTCGACCTATTTCGAGGCGTGGACCAGCCGCGTCGACGATTGCGAGCTGTTTGCGGCCTAGAGGCAGGAAGCGATGCAGGTCCCAGCGCCAAGATTGTCGGTCATCATCCCGACCTACAACGTCGAAGACTACGTGCAGGAGGCGGTCGATTCGGTGCTCCGGCAGACCGCCCCGGTGCATGAGATCATCATCGTCGATGACGGCTCGACGGACCGGAGCGGGCAGATCGTCGACCAGCTGTACGGCCATATCCCGAACGTCAGGATCCTGCACACCAAGAATTGCGGCCTGGGCGAGGCCCGCAACAACGGCATCGCGGTCGCCACCGGCGACTTCATCTATTATCTCGACTCGGATGACGTGCTGGACCCGAATTTCGTCCAGTATTTCTACGACGTGCACGGCCGGCATCCCGAAATCGACCTGTTCTGCTTCTCGACATTTTCCTTCACCGGCCCGACGCAGGATGCGGCGAATTCGGTCGCGGTCCGCTACAACCTTGGCCTCGAAGGCCCGTTCCCGAGCGGCGAGGACGCCTTCAATGCCCTGTACCGGCGGCGCAGTTTCTACGCGATGGCCTGGCTGTATATCCATCGCCGCTCGGTCTCCCGCGACAACGGCATCAAGTTCCTGCCGATCCTGCACGAGGATGTCGAATATACGCCGAGGCTGTTCATGAAGGCGGGGCCGACCTATCTCAGCAGCCGCGATTTCTACCTCTGGCGCATCCGGCAGAACTCGATCTCCTTCAGCAAGCTGACCGAACGCCATGTCATCGGCTATGTCCGCTCGATGGAGGCGATGCAGGGCCTCATCGACAACGCCGGGCTGAAGCCCGAGACACGCCGCAACCTGCGCCGCTTCAAGACGCGCCTCCTGGGCATCACGATGGGCATGATGCGCACGGGCGACTTTCCGCTCGACCATCCCGAGCTGCGCTCGATTCCGGAGATGGCCCGGCGCCACGCCTGGGCCAATCCCAAGCTCTTCCTGGTCACTCACTGCTTCCCGGCGTTCCGGGCGGCGAAGGCGGCCAAGCGGATGCTGCGTCAGGCGCTGCGCAGCGCCTGACGCCTATGCCTCCGCCGCCGCCCGCAGGGTGCGCCTGACGCCATCGGCGCAGCGGTCCCAGGTGAAGCCCCGCGCCCGCTCCAGCCCTGCCGCCCGCCGCGCCTCGACGGCCGCCGTCGGGCCGCGCAGCACCTCGACCAGCCCGTCGGCGATGGCGCCGGCATCATGCGGGTCGACCAGCAAGGCGGCCGGCCCGACGATCTCGGCCATCACGGTGTCACGGCTGGTCACCACGGGCGCCCCTGCCGCGAGCGCTTCGAGCGGCGGCAGGCCGAACCCTTCGTACACGGACGGATACAGGAAGGCCGATGCGCCGGCATAGAGGCCGGGCAGCAGGGCGTCGTCGACGTAGCCCAGCAGCCGGACATTCGGGATCTCCGCCCCCAGCGCGGCGTCCTTGAAGATGCGCTGGTTGCTCAGGCCGCCGCCGATCGCCAGCACCGTATCGGGACCCAGCTTCGGCTGCGCCAGCCGCCAGGCCTCGATCGCCCGCTCCAGATTCTTGCGCGGCTCCAGGGTGCCGATGATCAGCACATAGGGCCGGCCGGCAAGATCGTAGCGGGCCAGGGCCTCCCCGGGTGCGGCATCGAAGAAGCGCGGATCGACGCCGGGATAGGCGACGTCGATCCGGTCGAGCGGACGGCCGGACAGCTCGGCGATGCGGCCGGCCGAGAACTGCGACACCGTCAGCACCCGCGCCGCCCGCCGGGCGACCGAGGTGACGATCATCTTGTACCAGGCTGCGAAGCGCGGCGTGAACCATTCCGGATGGTCGACCGGCGACATGTCGTGGATCGTCACCACCTGGCGCCGCCGGGCCACCGGGCCGGTGTTGGCGGGGCTCCACAGCACCGCGTCGCGGCGATGGAGGGCCAGCGGGCCCTGCTCCCAGAGATGGCCGAGCATCCCTTTCGACGGGGTTCGCGGGGCGATCGTGTCGTGCGGGCCGATCCGGGTCCGGATCTCGTTCAGGTAGCGCTGGGCCCCGGTCACGCTGTTGTGGAGGATGCGGGTGTTGACCAGCACACCGCGGTCGCCCGCGGCGCCTTTTTCGATCGTAGTCGTCAAGCCCGCCCTCCGTCGTCGTCCCGCCCCAGCAGGACAGCCCCTGTACCCCAAGCCCGCGGCGGAGCCCAGGGGAAAACCCGCCCTGCGGCCCTGCGATTCGGGCCGGTGATCTATATATCGGACTCCGGGGCGGAATTGCGGCGGGTCAGTGGCCCATGCTCTCCGACACGATCTCGACCACGATCTTGCCGGTCCCGTTGACGCGGAATTCGGGGCTCTTGCCTGCCAGCCAGCGCATCTCGATCTTGCCGCCGTCGGCGGCGTTCTGGTCCTGCAGCACCGACATCTGGTCCGCCTTTTCCTCGCCCGTGGCGCGGGTGAGGCGGGCATGCAGCGCCGGGCCCTGGCCGGCCCGGCTGACGATGTAGACCTGGCCGCTGCCCTGGGTCATCGGCTGCTCGAACACCGGCTGCCATTCGCCGCCGGCGACCGTCCGGGTCTCGTTGAACATGCGGAACTGCGAGTCCGGGGTCGCGGCGTTGGAGACGTCGAGGCCGTTCGGCTCGAGCAGCACCCGCTGGGTCGACGGGTTGCCGATATAGAGCCGGTCGGAAACATTCATCCCCCCCGTCCGGCAGTTCTGGAAGCTCGCCTTCATCGCGCCGGATTTGGGGTCGGTGATCGCCAGCTCCGGCACGAAGGTGACGCTCCGGAAATGGGCCCGGGATACGAACTGGCCGCTGTTGTTGGCCACGTCGTCGTCCAGGACCCGGCCCTTCGAGCCCTTGCCGTCAGTGACGAACTCGTCGCCGGTCGAATCGATCCCGGCGAAGTACCGCCCGCCGAAGATCGCCACGTTGTTCTCCTTGCCGGTGGTGATCCACATGGTGCCGCGGGAGGTGATGCTGTTGATGTGGCCCTTGCTGGCCGAATCGGTCCAGACCACCCGGCCCGACTTGGCGTTGCTGTAGAGGTAGCAGGCGTTGAAGGACAGCAGGTTGACCGAGCGGCCGAGCACCTCGATGCCGTGGCCGCCGCAGGCGCTGAAGCGCGCATTCTGGCAGTCGATCACCAGCTTGGCGCCGTACCAGATGCAACGGTCGAAGCTGACGCACCCCCCGGTGCAGTCGGCGCTGATGGCGATCGCGTCGGACTCGGCCGGCTGCGGCCCGCGCACGACGCAGCCGACGAAGCTGGAATCCTCGTTGTGCTGGGCCTGCCAGCCCATCGGGCCGGCATAGTTTTCGACCCAGATGTTCTCGTAGCGGTTCAACTGGGCCTTGCCGAGGCCCTTCGGCCAGCCGGTGTCGATGCCGCCGCACTGGCCGTTGCCGTCGACCACGAAGGCGCGCAGCAGCAGCCCGGCGGTGGCCTGGGCGTTGAGCACGAAGCCCTGCGTGCCCGGCTTGGCCTTCAGCTTGGAGCCGCGCCCATCGCCCTCGATGCCGGGGCCGTGCATCGACTGCACGCCATCGGTCTGGTTGGTGCCGAAGCGCAGATTGCCGACCAGATAGGTGCCGCTCGACAGATAGATCGCCCGAGCGGTGTCGAACGCCCGCTGGATCGCGTCGGTGTCGTCCGTGGTGCCGTCGCCCAGGGCGCCGAACCAGCGGACATCCACGGCGCCTTTGGCCAGGCGGATCCAACGGCCGGCCGAGGCCGAGCCGCGGAACGCCAGCCCGCCATCCTCCGCGACGTCCGACTGGGCGTCCCAGGCGAACTGGCCGCCGCCGCCGTCGCCCGGCCGGTGATAGCCCAGCACCAGGGCGGCACCGGTGCCCTCCAGGCTCGCCAGGTCGGCCACGGTCTCAATGCAGGTCAGCGCAACGGTCGCCACAGCAGCCTCCGTCCGGATCGTCTCGTCCCTTAACCCCGGCCGGCCGCGATTGTGCCATGTTGCCGCCATGCCGCGACCGAATGCCCGAGCCGGAGTCGCAACAGCACGGGTGCCCGGTCGTTGGGGACGAATCAGCTATGGTCGACAATGGCCGGCATCCGCATTAGGTTGCTGCGCCTTCGGCATCGCTGGTTCGTGGGGACATATCTTGGTTCAGGTGGTTGGTACCGATATCGAGGACGTCAAGCTCATCAGGCTGCGCGTGTTCGGTGATGAGCGTGGCCGGTTCTTCGAGACCTGGAACTTGCAGAAGTTCACCGAAGCCGGGCTGCCGATGACTTTCGTCCAGGACAACCAGGCCAGCAGCGCCGCGGTCGGCACGATGCGCGGCCTGCACTATCAGATCGCGCCGCACGCCCAGGGCAAGCTGATCGGCGTGCTCCGCGGCTCGATCTACGACGTCGCGGTCGACATCCGCCGCGGCTCGCCGACCTTCGGCCGCTCGATCGGGGTGACGCTGACCGCGTCCGAGCCCTCGCGGATCTGGATCCCGGTCGGCTTCGCCCATGGCTACGTCACGCTCGAGCCCGACACCGAGGTGGTCTACAAGGTCACCGCCGGCTACGCCCCGCAGGCCGAGGGCGGCCTCCGCTGGGACGATCCGGCGCTCGGCATCGACTGGCCGATCGCGCCGGCGGAGATGACCGTCAACGACCGCGACCGCAACTGGCCGCGCCTCGCCGACGCCCCCGCCCATTTCCACCACGGTGCAGCATGACCATCTTCGTCACCGGCGGCGCCGGCTTCATCGGCTCGGCCCTGGTCCGCCAGCTCGTCGCCGACGGCGAGTCCGTCGTCACCATCGACAAGCTGACCTATGCCGGCAACCTGGAGAACCTGGCCGGGCTGGACGCGACCGGCCGGCACCGCTTCGTCCAGGCCGACATCTGCGATGTCGACGCCATGCGCGCGCTGTTCGCCGAGCACCGGCCGGACATCGTCTACCACCTGGCGGCCGAGAGCCATGTCGACCGGTCGATCGACGACCCGCTGGCCTTCGTCCGCACCAATGTCATGGGCACCGCCAGCCTGCTGGATGCGGCGCTGAAGTACTGGCGCGGCCTGCCCAAGGGCAACGGTTTCCGCTTCCTGCACGTTTCGACCGACGAGGTCTATGGCGAGCTCGACGCCACCGGCCTGTTCGCCGAGACCAGCCCGTACCAGCCGAACTCGCCCTATTCCTCCAGCAAGGCCGGTTCCGACCATCTGGCCCGGGCCTGGCACCGCACCTTCGGCCTGCCGGTGATGGTGTCGAACTGCTCGAACAACTACGGGCCCTACCAGTATCCGGAGAAGCTGATCCCGGTGGTCACCCTCAACGCGCTCGAGGGCAAGGCGCTGCCGATCTACGGCAAGGGTGAGAACATCCGCGACTGGATCCATGTCGACGACCACGCCGCCGGGCTGCGGGCGATCATCGCCAAGGGCCGGCCGGGCGAGACCTATCTGGTCGGCAGCCGGTCGGAGCGTACCAACATCGACCTGGTGCGCCAGATCTGCCGCATCCTCGACGAGCTGCAGCCGGCGGCGAAGCCCTATGAGAGCCTGATCACCTACGTCACCGATCGGCCGGGCCACGACGCCCGCTACGCCATCGACCCGACCAAGGCCGAGACCGAGCTGGGTTGGCGGCCGAAGCACAGCCTGGAGCAGGGGCTGCGCGAGACCGTCGCCTGGTACATCGCCAATCGGGATTGGTGCGCGCGGGCCGGCGAGCGCAGCCGCATCGGCCTCGGGCACGCGGCATGACGCTGGTCGTCCTCGGCGCCGGCGGTCAGGTCGGGCGCGAGCTGGCCGAGCTGGCCCGGGCGCGGGGCCTCGCCGTGCGGGCGCCGGCGCGGTCGGAGGTCGACATCACCGACGCCGCCGCGGTCGCCGCGGCCGTGCGCGGCGCCGATTTCGTCGCCAACTGCGCCGCCTACACCGCGGTCGACAAGGCCGAGACCGAACGCGACCGGGCCTTTGCCGTCAACGCGACCGGGCCCGGCGTGATCGCCCGGGCCTGTGCCGAGGCGGGCGCGGTGCTGCTGCACATCTCGACCGACTACGTCTTCCGCGGCGACGGCGACCGGCCGTGGCGCGAGGACGACCCGATCGCGCCGCTTTCGGTCTACGGCGAGAGCAAGGCCGCGGGGGAGGCGGCGGTGCGGGAAGCGCTGCCGCGCCACGTCATCCTGCGCACCGCCTGGGTGTTCGCCGGCCACGGCAACAATTTCGTGCGCACCATGCTGCGGCTCGGCGCCGAGCGGCCGGAGTTGCGCATCGTCGCCGACCAGCGCGGCGGCCCGACCGCGGCGGCCGACATCGCCGCGGCGATCCTGGCGATCCGCGAGCGCGCCCTGGCACCCGGCTTTGCCGGCTGGGGCACCTTCCACTTCGCCGGCGCCCCGGCCACGACCTGGCACGATTTCGCCGCGGCGATCTTCGCCGAGAAGGGCGGCGCCGCCCCGGCGCTGCACCCGATCGCGACCTCGGACTACCCGACCCCGGCCCGGCGGCCTTCGAACTCGGTGCTGGATTGCGGCAAGATCGGCCGGGTGTTCGGGCTGGCGCAGCCCGATTGGCGGCGTGCATTGTCTGCCGTGGTGCGAGCTCTGTAGCACCGCGCCGAAGACGGGTCTTGGGGGTAGCGCGTGGCTGACGTTCTGGTGATCGGGCGGAAGAGCTTTCTCGCCCGCAGCTTCGTCGCCGCTCATGGCCCCGATGGAATCCGCCACGCCGCCTGGGCCGATGTGGCGCGGCCCGAAACCTTCGACGGCATCGACTGCGTCGTCAGCTTCGCCATCGACCCGCGCTACCAGCGCGAGGCCTATGATCCGGCGGTCGACTGCGACCGCACAGTGGCCGAGGCGATCGGCCGGGCGCAGGGCGACGGCCGCATGCCGGCGGATGCGCATATGGTGATGGTCAGCACCCGCAAGGTCTACGGCCTGGCCGGGGACGAGCCGCTGGTCGAGACCCGCACGCCGACGCCGCAGGACGCCTATGGCCGCAACAAGCTGGTGACCGAACAACTGCTGCGGGACCGGTTCGGCCCCAACCTCACCATCCTGCGCCTGTCCAACATCTTCGGCTTCGAGGACCTGCCCGGCCGCCGCACCTTCCTCGGCCTGCTGCTGCGGTCGCTGCGCGAGGAGGGGGTGATCCGCTACGACGTCAGCCCCTTCACGCCGAAGGACTTCCTGCCGGTCGAGGCGTTCGCCGCGGCGCTGGTCAAGGTGGTTCAGGCGCGCCCTGGCGGGCTGTTCAATCTCGGCTCCGGCGTGGCGCTCGAGGTCGGCTGGCTGGCGATGTGGATCCTCGAGGGCTATGGCCGCGGCAGCCTCAGCATCATCGATCCGTCCATTCGCGATGCCTTCGCGATGGATGTGGACCGTTTCGTCGGGCGTTTCGGCCCGGTCGCCGATCGCGACGATATCCGCGCGGCCTGCCTGGCCATCGGCCGGCGTCTGGCCGCCTGAAGCGAAAGCGCCCGGCCAGGGGCCGGGCGCTTCGGGTGGATCAGGACGGATCGACCCAGAAGGTGTCAGGGCGGTAGATGCCGAAATGCGCCCCGGGGTCCCAGGAGAAGATGCCCTTCTCCGGCACGTTGTGCAGCCGGGATTTGACCACAACGGGCTGCAGTACGCCCTGCACCGTGCCGATCGAGGTCACCTCGTCGGCCTGGATCTTGACCATCTCGCGGATGATGGCGTCGCGACGGGCCGCGTCGGTGGTGCCGCGCCATTCACCGTACAGCGCCATCAGCTTCTGGCCGAACTCGACATCCGGCTTCTCGCCGGCGGCGCCGGCGGTCTGCACATACTGGCCCCATTTCGGGTATTGCAGCCAGTTCTGGTCGACCGGCGCCAGCTGCGAGGGCCCCGTCGTCGGGGTGATCAGGCCGTTGTCCCAGCCCGTCCACACCGACATCACCGTGTCGCCGGCGAAGATCCGCTGCAGGAACACGTCGCGCTGCGACTGGGCGGTGTGCAGCGCCACGCCGAGCTTGGCCCAGCTCTCGCGGACCAGCTGCAGGATGTCGGCCTCCTGGCTGCGCTCGCCGGCGCTCTCGACCACGATCTCCAGACGCTTGCCGTTCGGCATCAGCCGGGTGCCGTCGCCATCGCGCTTGGTCAGGCCGATCTCGTCCAGCAGGGCATTGGCCTTGTCGAGGTCGAGCTGGGCCCATTCCGTCGCCAGCGCCTCGTCGTAATAGGGCGATTCCGGCAGCACGGTGTTCTGGCCCGGCCGGGCCTGGCCGAAGAACACGGTCTGGTTGATCTCGTCCCGGTCGATGCCGAGCGACAGGGCGCGGCGGAAGCGGACGTCGCGGTTCAGCGTCCGCCAGTCGGGGTCGTTGCAGTTCAGGTTCGGATAGAGGGCGACCTCGGAGCCGAGCGCCGTCGGCCACAGCCGCACCTTGTAGCCGCCCTGCTGCTCCCCGGCCTTGAGGAAGCTGATGTTGTCGAAGCGCAGGCCGCGGGCCTGCAGGTCGGCCTCGCCCGTGCCGGCCTTGGCCGGGATCAGCGAGCCTTCGACGACGTTGACGATGACGCGGTCGAGATAGGGCAATTGCCGGCCCTGGCCGTCGACCCGGTGGTAATAGGGGTTGCGGACGAAGACGAAACGCTCCGCCGGCGCCTTGGTGGTGTTGACCCAGGGCTCCAGCACCGGCAGATCCGGATTGGCCGAATCGATCAGCTTGCTGCGCTGGGTGTAGAGGGCGACCCAGTTGCGGGCGCCGGCCTCCTTGACCATGGCCTCGATCGCCGCGGCGTCGGCGTATTTCTTGTGGAACTTCTTCAGGTAGTGCGCCGGCGCGAAGATGTAGAGCGGGGCCGCCCCCGCGATCGACGGCAGGAAGTCCGGGTTCGGCTTGGACCAGGAATAGCGCACGGTCTGCGCATCCGGGAACTCGACCTTCGGCATCTCGCCATCGACCAGCAGGCGTGCATCCGGGCCGTAGGGCATCAGCTCCTTGTCCAGCGACACATCCTCCCAGAAGTAGCGGAAGTCGTCGCTGGTGAACGGCTGGCCGTCGGACCATTTGTGGCCCGGGCGCAGATGCAGGGTGAACACCTTCTCGCCGTCGACATCGACCGACTGCAGGATGTCCGGATGCAGCTGGAAGTCCGGGCCGTAGCCGACCAGACGGGCGTAGCTGTAGGTGTTCATGATCCGGATGTCGCGGGCGCGACCGGCCATCCAGCTGATCTCTCCGCCCGGTTTCCCGGGCTCTTTCTTCTCCGCCGCCAGGTCGACCACCAGCGGCGCCTGCGGCACGCGCTCGGCCACCGGCGGCAGCTTGCCGGCCGCCACATCCGGCTCATACATCGGCGTCTCGACCAGCGCTGCAGCGCCGGCCGGAATGGCAACAGACAGCACGACGGCAGCCGCGGCGGCCGTGGCCAAACGAAGAATCCAGGTCATCTGCCTACCCTGTTGTGGGTTCCCACCTTGTTGCGGGTTGTGGTCGTTTCCCTCGAAGACCCGCAGTATTCGCCGCAAAAGGGCGGATTGTGAAGCGGGACATTTGGGGCAGGACGGCAGTCCGTGCCGGCCGATCGTCCGATCCCGAACCGTTCGTGCCCCCGGCGCGCCTATTCGGCCGCGCCGGCCGGATTCCGCCGCGCGACCGAGGCGCGCACCACCAGCCTGGTGGGAATCACCCGGTGGCGCGCCGGGCCGTCAAAGCCCTTCAGCCGCGATATCAGCAGTTCGGCCACCGCCGTGCCGAGTTGGTGCACCGGCTGGTCGATCACGGTGACCGGGGGGCTGGTGACGCTGGTCCAGTCGGCGTCGTGAAAGGTGATCAGCGACAGGTCGTCGGGAATCGAGCGGCCGAGCTCGCGCGCGACCTTGAAGATCTCCAGCCCGATCAGGCTGTCCGAGGCCAGGATCGCGGTCGGCGGCTCGGGCGACCGCAACAGATCCATCGCGAGCTCTCGCGTCGCCGCGCGGCCGATTGCCCCGAGCCGGACGGCCGGCAAAGGGATCCTCGCCTTGTCGCAGGCGCCGAGAAAGCCTTCGACACGGTGCCGGACCGAGGCGGTGTGGATGTCGGCGAGGTCGCGATAGGTGTGCTCCGGCGTGTCGCAGGCGGTGACATAGGCGAGGCGGCGATGGCCGTGCTCGATCAGCAGGCGGGTCGCCGCCTCGGCTGCCTCGCGGTCGTCGACCGTGACCGTGTCGACGGAGAGCTCCGGAATGGCACGGTCGAGCAGGGCCAGCGGCCGGCCGGAGCGCTGGATGTCCCGCAGATGGTCGATCTCGCGCGACCGTGACGGCGTTACGATCAGCCCGTCGACCCGCTTGGCGATCAGTGTGCGGATGGCGTCCTTCTCGGCCGCGATGTCCTCGCCGGAATTGGCCAGGATCACGGTGTAGCCGGCGGCCCGCGCCACATCACTGATGCCGCGCACGGCGGCGCTGAAGAACGGGTTCTCGATGTCCCCGACCACCACGCCGATCGCGCCCGACCGGCCCGTGGTCATGCTGCGCGCCAGCTCGTTGGGCCGGTAGTCGAGGGCCTTCGCCACCGCCAGCACCTTCTCGCGCACCGCGTCGCTGACGATGCCGTAGCCGCCCAGGACCCGCGCCGCCGTGGCCTTCGAGACGCCTGCCGCCCGGGCGACGTCGGCGACGGTGACGGACGGCTTCGCGAGCGGGGGCTGTTCCATCGGGCTGCTCTACAGGAGAGATTGACGGACGGTCAACGCGGCTCTAACAATTTCACGAAGAGACCGGTCTCATATATATAGAGACCGGTCTCTTTAGAAAAGAGAACGGTCTCAGTGACCGAAACGAGAGTCCGGCGCGATCTGGACACGGGCAGGCTGACGCAACCACGCAACGGAGGGAGATATGAGGAATTTTGCGGCGATGCTGACGATGGGCGGCCGGGCGCTGGCCGTTGCCCTTGCCTTGGGTGGCGCGATCGCCGGGTCTGCCATGGCAGAGACCAATGCCTACGGCCTGATCGACCCGACCGTGATCACGGTCGGCACCATGGGCGATGCCAAGCCCTACACCTTCACGACGGCGGACGGGCAGTTCACCGGCTTCGACATCGAGCTGTTCCTCAACGTGGCCGAGCGGATCGGCTTCAAGAAGGACCAGGTCGTCTTCACCGGCCAGGAATTCTCCGCCTTGATGCCGTCGGTCGCCAACGGCCGCTTCGACGTGGCGGTGGCGGCGATCGGCACCACCGAAGCCCGCAAGAAGACGGTCGATTTCTCCGACGGCTATCTCGCCGGCTACCTGTCGGTCCTGACCTCCGACCCGAAGGTCACCGATGCCGGCCAGCTCGCCGGCAAGCGGCTCGGCGTGGTGCAGGGCACGCTGCAGGAGATCTATGCGGCCAAGAATTTCACCTCGACCGATCTGGTGAAGTTCCCCGACAACAACTCCGCCGTCGCCGCCCTCAACAACGGCACGGTCGATGCGCATTTCCTCGATTACGAGGCGGCCAAGGACTACGCCGGCCGCTATCCCGCTCTGAAGATCGCGGTCAACATCCCCAGCTTCGACGCCCCGGCCGGCTTCGTCATCCGCAAGGGCAACGACGCGCTGCGCACGGCGCTGAACCAGGGGCTGCACGCGGCAATGCAGGACGGCACCTGGAAGACGCTGTACCAGAAGTGGTTCCCGGGCTCGCCGATGCCGGACCAGTACCTGCCCAAGAACTAGGCCGCATCCTGCCCGGCCGGCCGCGGCCGGGCAGGTCCTCCTGCCGCCGACAACCGGGATAAGACAGCTTGGACTGGATCGAAACCCTGCGCCGCAGCTTCCTCGACTGGGATGCGATGGGCGAAGTGCTGCCCATGATGATCGCGGTCGGGCTGAAGAACACGCTGATCCTGGCCTTCGCCTCGACCGTGCTCGGAGTCGCCATCGGCATGGCGCTCGCCGTCATGGGCATCTCGCGCTCGCCCTGGCTGCGCATTCCGGCGCGGATCTACACCGATGTGTTCCGCGGCCTTCCGGCGATCGTCACCATCCTGCTGATCGGGCAGGGCCTGGCCCGGGCGGGGCGGGAGCTGTTCGGGCCGTCGCCCTATCCGCTCGGCATCCTTGCCCTCGGGCTGATCGCCGGCGCCTATATCGGCGAGATCTTCCGCGCCGGCATCCAGAGCGTCGACCGCGGCCAGATGGACGCCTGCCGGGCCCTGAGCATGAGCTACGGCCAGGCGATGCGGCTGATCATCGTGCCGCAGGGCATCCGCCGGGTGCTGCCCGCGCTGGTGAACCAGTTCATCGGCAATGTGAAGGATTCCAGCCTGGTCTACTTCCTGGGCCTGCTGGCGTCGGAGCGCGAGATCTTCCGCATCGGCCAGGACCAGGCTGTGGTCACCGGCAACCTGTCGCCGCTGCTGCTGGCCGGCGTGTTCTACCTGCTGATCACCGTGCCGCTGACCCATCTGGTCAACCTGATCGACACCCGGCTGCGCGTCGGGCGCAGCCTGTCCGGCGCAGGGACCAGCGGCCTGGTCGAGGTCGGCGAGCTCAGGGGCGCCATCGCGCAGGGCGCCGAGGCGGACACCCGCTTCAATGGCGGCAGCCTGAGCGTGCGCGGCCTCAGCATGGCCTATGGCGAGCATGAGGTGCTGAAGGATGTCGACCTGTCCGTGAAGGCCGGATCGGTCACCTGCGTCATCGGCCCCTCCGGCTCCGGCAAGTCGACGCTGCTGCGCTGCCTGAACCGGCTGGTGGAGGTCAAGGGCGGGGACATCCTGCTCGACGGCGACAGCATCCTCGGCATCAGGCCGGACCGGCTGCGTCGCCGGATCGGCATGGTGTTCCAGCAGTTCAACCTGTTCCCGGACCACACCGCGCTGGAGAACGTCGCGCTGTCGCTGACCCGGATCAAGCGCCTGAAGCGGGACGCGGCCGACCGCATCGCCAAGGCGCGGCTGGCCGAGGTCGGGCTGGCCGCCCGCCAGCATCACCGCCCGTCGCGGCTGTCGGGCGGCCAGCAACAGCGGGTCGCGATCGCCCGGGCGCTGGCGATGGAGCCCGAGGTCATCCTGTTCGACGAGGTCACCAGCGCGCTCGACCCGGAGCTGGTGAAGGGCGTCCTCACCCTGATGGCCGATCTCGGCCGCCGCGGCATGACCATGGTGGTCGTCACCCACGAGATGGGCTTCGCCCGGCGGGTCGCCGACCAGGTGGTCTTCATGGATGAAGGCCGGGTGGTCGAGGCCGGGCCGCCCGAGGCGATCTTCGACCGGCCGCAGAGCGAGCGGCTCAAGCGCTTCCTGGCGGAAGTCCTCTAATCCAGGCGAAAGACCCGTGATGAAGAACAGAGTCTCGAACGTCGTCGTCATCGGCGCCGGCATCTTCGGCGTCTCCACCGCCGTCCAGCTCGCCCGGCGCGGCGTGGCCACCGTGCTGGTGAATGACGGCCCGGTCGCGAACGGCGCCTCCGGCCGCTCGCTGTCCTGGCTCAACTCGTCGCGCTGGCGGTCGGACGCCTATCACCGGCTGCGCATGGCCGGCCTCGACCGCTACCGCACCCTGGCGCACCGGCACCCGGATGCGGACTGGCTGCGATTCGACGGCGGGCTGACCTGGGACGCCGATGACGATGGCAACCGGATCGAGGCGGCGTATCGCCACGAGGTGTCGCTGGCCTATGACGCGCAGCATCTCGAGCCAGCGCAGGTGCCGGCGGTGACACCCGGCGTCGACATCTCGGCGATCACGCCGCAGGGCGCGATCTTCAATCCCGGCGAGGGCTGGGTCGACCTGCCGAGCCTGATCCGCCTCCTGGTGGCGGAGTTCCAGGACCGCGGCGGCCGGCTCGTCACCGACGCCGGGGCGGCGCGGGTGATCGTCGAAGGCGGCCGCGCCGTCGGCGTGGCGACAGCGCGGGGAGGGGAGCTTCGAGCGGATGCCGTGCTGCTCGCCACCGGCCCGTCGGTCCCGCGCATGGCCGCCGAGGCCGGGCAGAGGATTGACGACGGCACCCCGGTCTCGCTGCTGGTGACGACCAGGCCGGCCGGCGCGCCGCTGAAGGCCGTGCTGAACACGCCGCGCGTGGCGATCCGCCCCGCGCCCGGCGGCGCCTTCGCGCTCGACTCGGCGTGGTCGGAGGAAGAGGTGGAGATCCGTCCGGACGGCAGCTATGGCGTGAAGCAGGAGACCATCGACGGCCTGCTGGCGGAGGCTTCGAAGGTGCTGGAGGGCAATCCGACCCTGGAGCTCGATCGCTATGGTGTGGGCCGCAAGCCGATCCCCGGCGACGGCGACCCGGTGTTCGGCGAGCTGCAGGCCATCCCCGGCTATTTCGTCGCCTTCAGCCACAGCGGCGCCACGCTCGGGCTGATCGCCGGCGAGCTGCTGGCCTTCGAGATCGCCACCGGCGAGCGGCACCCGATGCTGGCCCCGTTCCGGCCGGAGCGCTTCCGGACCGCCGCCCGATAGGGAAGGGTTTCAGGTCCGGCACGCGCCGCGGTGCGAGATGAGGTAGCATGGGCGCAAGGGAGGCCGAGATGCCATCGAGCTTCAACGTCAATCAAGCGGCCGGCTACGAGCAGTTGATGGGGCGCTGGAGCCGGACGCTCGCGCCTCTGCTGATCGACTTCGCGGGCATCGCCGACGGCGAGCGGATCCTCGACGTCGGCTGCGGCACCGGCAGCCTGACCTTCGCGCTGCCGCAAGCCGCGGATGTGAAGGAGGTCGCCGCGATCGACTACTCGCCCGTCTTCGTCGAGGAGGCGAGGCGCCGCAACAAGGATCCGCGGATCACGGTCCAGGAAGCAGACGCCTGCGCCCTGCCGTTCCCGGATGGCGGTTTCGACCGCGCCCTGTCGCTGCTGGTTCTCCACTTCGTCAGCGACGCGGCGAAGGCGGTCGCCGAGATGTGCCGCGTGGTCCGTCCGGGTGGTGTCGTCGCCGCCGCGGTCTGGGACCATCTCGGCGGGCTGCCGGCGATGCGGATGATGTGGGACACGGTGGCCGCATCGAGCGACGCCGCGCGTGCGGCGCGCAGCCGGTACCTGTTCCAGCCGATGATGCGGCCCGATGAGATGAAGCAGTGCTTCATCGGGCAGGGGTTGGCGGAGGTGGAGCAGACGTCGCTGGCGATCCGGATGGACTACCGGTCGTTCGACGATTACTGGGAGCCGATCGCCGCCGGCGAAGGCCCATTAGGCAAGTACATATCGGCGCTCGACCCCGCCGGGCGCGCCGAGGCCGACGCCGCGGTCAGGGCCGCTTACGACGGCGGCCAGCCGGACGGGCCCCGGTCCTTCGCCGCGGTCGCCTGGGCCTGCCGCGGCATCCGTCCGGTTGTCTGAAGGACGGCCGAGCCGGTTCAATCGCTGCCCGTGCGGGATCTCACGCCGTCACCATAGGCCCGATACTGGATCGCTTTCATGGGTCGGCACCTTTTGGGATCCGCGGCTCGGGCGGGGAACCGCCGGAATTCAGTCGATCGACACGATCTTGGCCACGTCGACATTGCCCCTGATCGCGTTGGAGTAGGGGCAGATGGCGTCGGCCGCGCGGACCAGCGCGTCAGCCGTTTGCAGGCCGATGCCGCGGATCGTGACGGCGAGCGCCACCGACAGCACGAAGGCATCGGCCGGGTTCCGGCTCAGGCCGACTTCGGCGACGACCCGGATATCGTCGTCGCCGAACCGGTGCCCGGCCTGCCGAGCCACGCGCAGCAGGGCGTTCTCGAAGCAGGCGGCATAGCCGCCGGCGAACAACTGCTCCGGGTTGGTGGCGCCGCCCTTGCCGCCGAGGGGCTGGGGCAGGGCGAGCTTGAGGTCGAGCAGCCCGTCATCGCTGCGGATCCAGCCCTGGCGGCCGCCGGCCGCCGTGACCCTGGTCGAGTACAGCACGGTCATCGCTTGCGCCTCCGTCAAAGGCTGCGAAGGGTTCGGGCTCGCCGGCGCGGCCGCCCGGCGCGGCTCACTGGGTGGCAACCGTCTCAGCCGACCGAGCCGCCTGCTCGATGACGGCGGCGACCTCCTTCGGGCGGGATTCGTAGACCGAATGACTGGCGCCCTGCAGCACGGTGACGTGGCTGTGGGCGCGCTCGTAGTAGAAGCGCTCGAGGTCCGGACTGATGATCTTGTCGGCGGCCGCGACGATGCCCCAGCTCGGCTTGGTCTTCCAGGCTGCGACCGTCATCGGGGTGGAGAACACCGCCGCCGCGGTCAGAACCTGGGACTGGGCCTCGAACTTCGCCTGGTCGAGCGGCAGGTCGGCGGCGAAATGCGAGGGGAAGAGGTC
>NZ_JBFRCU010000067.1:0-42832 GCF_052113205.1 Inquilinus sp. YAF38
GTTTTTGCCTCTCCCGCTTGCGGGAGAGGTCGGAGGCGCTTGCGCCTCCGGGTGAGGGGAGGGCGTCGAGGCCGGACCAGCCCTCACCCGGTCTCGCTGCGCGAGCCCGACCTCTCCCGCCAGGCGGGAGAGGCAACGCAATGAGCCACCGGAATCCTATGCCGCCGCGATGCGCCGGCCCTTCAGCTCGAAGCCGCCGCCGTCCAGGCGGTGCAGGGCCGGGGCGGCGGCCAGCAGCTCGCGGGTGTAGTCGTGCTGCGGGTGGTCGAACACCGTGTCGCGCGGCCCGGACTCGACGATCTTGCCCGACTGCATCACCGCCACCCGGTCGGCCACCTGCTCGACAGCGCCGAGGTCGTGCGACACGAACAGGCAGGCGAAGCCGTAGCGCTCCTGCAGCACCCGGAACAGCTCCAGGATCTGCTTCTGCACGGTCATGTCGAGCGCCGAGACCGGCTCGTCAGCGATGACGAAGGCCGGGCGGCGGATGATGGCGCGGGCGATCGCCACGCGCTGCCGCTGCCCGCCCGACAGCTGGTGCGGATAGCGCCCTGCATGGTCCGGCGTCAGGCCGACATCAACCAGCGTCTCGGCCAGCCGGTCGGCCTTCTGCTTGGCCGTCATCTCCGGCGCCAGCCGCAGCGGCTCGGCCACGATCGGGCCGACCTTCATCCGCGGGTCGAGCGAGGAGTACGGGTCCTGGAAGATCATCTGGCAGTTCAGCCGGTGGTCCCGCGCCGCGGCGCCGTCCCGGTCGCCATGGACATCGCCGCCCCGGAACAGGATGCGGCCGGCCGTCGGCTTCAGCAGGCCCACGATGGCGCGGCCCAGCGTGGTCTTGCCGCTGCCGCTGCCGCCGACCAGCGCCACCGTCTCGCCCGGATGGATCGCCAGGCTGACCCCGTCCACCGCCCGCTTCGGCGGGGTGCGCGAGAACAGCCGCTGCCGGCCGGCATGGTCGATGGTGACGTCCTCGACCGCGATCAGTGGCACGCTGGTGTCGACCGGCGGCCGGGCGGCGCCGCGCTTCGGCAGCGCGTCCAGCAGCTTGCGGGTGTAGTCGTCGCGCGGGCTCAGCAACACCTGCTCGGTCGAGCCGCCATCGACGGCGCGGCCGCGCTGCAGCACCACCACGTGCCGGGCGTAGCGGGCCACCATCGCCAGGTCGTGGCTGATCATCAGCACGGCGGTGCCGTTCTCGCGCGTCAGCTCGACCATCAGGTCCAGCACCTCGCGCGCCACCAGCGTGTCCAAGGCCGTGGTCGGCTCGTCGGCGATCAGCAGGGCCGGCTTGGTCAGCATCACCGAGGCCAGCATGATCCGCTGCCGCATGCCGCCGGAGAATTCATGCGGATAGGCCGACAGGCAGCGCTCCGGGTCGGCGATGCGGATCCGCTCCAGCATCGCCAGGCTGCGGCGCCGAATCTCGGCATCGTCCAGGCGCAGATGCAGCTTCAGCGCCTCGGCCATCTGCCGGCCGATCGGCATCGCTGGATTCAGCGACACCATCGGCTCCTGGAACACCATGCCGATGTGGGCGCCGCGGATCTTCCGTAGGCCCTTGGGCGGCAGCGCCGCCAGGTCCTGGCCGTCGAAGCGGACGCGGCCCGCGATCCGCTGCATCGGCGGCGGCAGCAGGTCCAGGATGGCGCGGGCCGCCATGGTCTTGCCGCTGCCGGATTCGCCGACCAGCGCCAGCATCTCGCCGGCCGGCAGGGCGAAGCTCAGGTCGTCGACCACCACCGGGCCGTCGTCGCCGGCGCGGATGGTCAGATGCTCGACCGAGAGGAGGGGGCTCATCGCTGCATCCTGGGGTCCAGGCGGTCGCGGATCGCGTCGCCGAACAGGTTGATGCCGAGCAGGGTGAGGGAGATGCACAGGCCGGGGAAGATGCCGAGCCAGGGCGAGGTGCCGATATAGGGCCGGGCGGCGGCCAGCATGTTGCCCCAGGTCGCGGCCGGCGGCGGCACGCCGAGGCCGAGGAAGCTGAGCGCGCTTTCCGACAGCAGCACCCAGCCGAACATGCTGGTGGCCAGCACGGTCAGGGGGGCGATGCAGTTCGGCAGCACGTGCCGGGCCATGGTGAACAGCTCGGAATTGCCCATGATCTGCGACGCCTCGACGAATTCGCGGCCGCGGATCGACAGCACCGTGCCGCGCACCACGCGGACGACGGAGGGCATGTAGGCCAGGCCGAGGGCCAGGATGATGCCGTATTTGTTGGCGCTGAGCACCGCCATGATGCCGAGCGCCAGCAGGATGCCGGGGAAGGCCAGCAGGGCGTCGTTGAACATCATGATGACGCGGTCGACCCAGCCGCGCATGTAGCCGGTCAGCACGCCGATCAGGGTGCCGCCGGTGACCGCGGTGGCGACGGTCAAGAGGCTGATCCAGCTGCTGGTGGCGGCGCCGCTCATCGCCCGGCTCAGCACGTCGCGGCCGAACTCGTCGGTGCCCAGCCAATGCGCGGCCGAGGGCGGCTTGAAGCGCGACAGGATGTCGATCTTCAGCGGGTCGTAGGGCGTCCACACCACGCTGAGCAGCGCGGTTGCGACCAGCACGCCGATGATCAGCCCGCCGATCGCGGCATTGGCGTGGATCCGCCGCCGCTTCGGCAGGGCCAGGGTGGTGGGGGTCTCAGCCTGCGCGCTCATGCCGTCACCCGCGGGTCGAACAGGGGATACAGGAGGTCGACGAACAGGTTCACCAGGACATAGATGCCGGCGACGAACAGCAGGCAGCCTTGCACCACCGGATAGTCGCGGGCGTAGATCGAATCGACCAGCAGGCGGCCGAGGCCGGGGATGGTGAACACGGTCTCGACCACGGCGATGCCGCCCAGCAGGTTGCCCAGCATCAGCCCGATCAGCGTCCAGGTCGGGGCGAAGGCGGTGCGGAAGGCGTGGCGCCACAGCACCGCACCCTCCGACAGCCCCTTGGCCCGGGCATGGGTAATGTACTCCAGCCGCATCACCTCGATCGTGCTGGCCCGCGCCATGCGGATGATCACCCCGGTCTCGACCAGCACCAGCGTCGCCACCGGCATGATCATGTACAGCAGGGCGGCACCGGCATCCTCGCCGAACGGGACGTAGCCGATCACCGGCAGCCATTGCAGTTTCAGCCCGAACAGCAGCAGCATCAGCAGGCCCAGCCAGAAGCTCGGGATCGACAGCAGCAGCGTGGCGCCGGAGATCACGGTGAGGTCCAGCGCGCTGTCCTGGCGCCAGGCGGCGATCATGCCGGCGGGCACGGCCACCAGGCTGGCCAGAGCCACCGCCACCAGCACGATGGTGGCGCTGACCGAGAAGCGGTCCAGGATCAGCGGCAGCACCGCCTGACCGGTGCTGATCGAGGTGCCGAAATCGCCGGACAGGACGCGGCCGAGCCAGTACAGGAACTGCACCGGGATCGACTGGTCGAGGCCGAGCGACCGGCGCAGGTCGGCGACGGCGGACGGGTCCGCCATGTCGCCCAGCATCAGCGTCACCGGGTCGCCCGGGATCAGCCGGATCAGGGCGAAGACGGTGATGGCGACGATCAGCAGCGTCGGCACCGCCATGCCCAGGCGTTGCAGCAGGAAGCGAAGCATCGCGGCCTCCTCCGGGCGGACCGGTTCAGTTCTTGATCGCCACGTTCCACAGCCGCGGCTTCGACGCCACCCAGGGCGTGTAGCCCTCGAGCCGGTCGGAGACCGCGGCGATCTCGGCCCCGTTATAGGTCACGATCAGCGGCACGTCCTCGATCTGCATCTGGTGCAGCTTGTCGAAGATCGCCTGGCGCTGCTTCGGGTCGCTGGTCACCATCGCGTCCTGGATCAGCTTCAGCGCCTCGGGGTTCTCCCACACCTTGCGCGGCTGCTTGTCCTTCGGGCCGGAGACCATCTCGTAACTCAGCGCCGGATCCATGCGGGCGGAATAGCTGAACGACATGGTCTGGTAGTCGCCGGAAGTGTAGCGGTCCAGCTGGGCGCCCCAGTCCAGCACCTCCAGCTCGATATTGATCCCGGCCTGCTGCGCCAGGGCCTGGGCGAAGATCGCAGTGTCGTAGACGTTTTGGTACTTGCGGTTGACCAGCATCTTGATCGGCTGGCCGGTATAGCCGGCTTCGGCCAGTAGCTTCTTCGCCTCCTCGACGTTCGGCACGTAACCCTGGCGCTCGACATCGGTGTAGTAGGGGCTGGCGGACGGGACCACCGAGGGGTTGGGCGGCGAGGTGCCCTGGGTCACCGCCTGGGCGATTTGGTTGCCGTCGATCGCCAGCGCCAGCGCCCGGCGGACGCGGACGTCCTTCAGCAGCGGGTCGCGGGTCTGCAGCAGGATGGCGCTCATCGACAGGGTCTGCGCCAGCTGGGTGTGCACGCCCTTCTGGCCGTCGATCTCGGCCTTGTCGGCGATGCTGACATCCGGCACCAGATCGATGTCGCCGGACAAGAGCGCCGTCTTCGCCGCCGCCGGGTCGCCGATGATGGTGAAGCGCACGGTCTCGGCCAGCGCCTGCTTGCCGCCGGTGTAGCCATCGCGCTCACCACCGCGCGAGGCGTAGTCGGCGAAGCGCTTCAGCAGCACGTATTGGGCCGGCTCCCACTTCTCCAGCTTGAAGGGGCCAGTGCCGATCGGGGCGATCCACTTGCCGTCGGGTCCCACCGAATCCGGATGGATCACGGCGCCCTCAGCGCAGTCGGTCCGGGCCATGGTGGTCAGGAACAGGGCGCTCGGCGCGTTCAGCCTGAACACGACGGTCTTCGGGTCCGGCGCCTCGACCGCCTCGATCTTGATCCGGCCACGGCCGTCGAATTCCGGCAGGCAGCGCCATTCGGTCTTGGGGTCGAGCCAGCGCTTCCAGCTCCACACCACCTCGGCCGAGGTCATCGGCGCGCCGTTGTGGAACTTGATCCCGTCGCGCAGCTTGAAGGTGTAGGTCTTGCCGTCGTCGGAGACGGCGACGCTGTCGGCCAGCATCGGCCCGACCGAGGCGTCCTCGCGATAGGCGACGAGGCCCTCGACGACATGCAGGATCACCGCATCGGTGTTGTCGTCGCGCTTGGTGCCGGGGTCGGTGCTGCGCAGGTCGCCGTTCAGCTGCACGCGGATGGTGTCGGAGGGCGGCGCCGCCCAGGCCGGAATGGACGAGACGAGCGCCGCCGCGAGTGCAAGAAGGGAAAGACGGGTCAACAGGGCCTCCCTGTGTTGAGGCGTTGGAATAGGCCGGACCGCGTTCAGGCCGCGTTTTTGGTCCGGCGGGACAGATCGAGCGAGTAGGTGGTAAAGGTGCGATTCAGGGCGGGCAGCGGCGCCACCTCCATGATCCCTTCGGCCGGGCGCATGATCACCATGGCGACGGTGGCCGAGAGGTTGGCCCGCGACGACGGCCGCGGCGGCCGGCACACAGCGTAGGGCGCGCCGAAATCGTCGAAGAACGCCGCCTTCATGTCCTCGGCGGTCAGCTGGCCGCGCTTGGCCTGGAGATGCTGCTGCACCCGCCAGTCGCGGTAATAGCTCTCGGGCGAGCTCGGGATGCCGGCTTCCTTCAGCTTCGCCAGCGCCACCGAGCTGCGCCAATGGTTGGCGTGGACCAGCAGCCCGTCCTCGGGATACAGCGGGAAGGTCTCGTCCGGCGCGCATTCGAAGTCGATGGCGAAGCCGCCGGCATTGCTCAGGATCATGTTGTTCGAGGCGGATTTCGCCGTCGTCGCCACGATCCGCATCGACAGGGCGAAATGCTCCTGCTCCAGTGCCTTGCGCCGGATCAGCGGCAGCGGCACGCCGACCCCCAGCTTGTAGTCGCGGTCGGATTCCAGGTAGTTGGCGGTGATCGCGGTGCCGACCGAGTTCAGCCCGTTGCGGGCCAGGCCGCCGGCCTCGGTGAAGGTCAGCACGTCCGGCCCGTCCTCGCGCCGCACCCGCAGCACGATCGCGGTCTCGGCGCATTCCGCCCGCCAATCCCAGTTCTGGCCGTGGATCAACTGGCCGTCGGCGCTGGCAGATCCCATGATCACCGCGCCGGTGCAGCCGTCCGGATCGTCCTCGGCCAGCCCCTTGCGCCGGTGCGCCAGCTGCATCACCTCGGTGCGGCAGTTGATCAGCGCCACCGCCTCGAAGTCGAGCTCGGCCCCCTCGGCGATGCCACGCATCTCCTCGATCAGCTCGGGCGCGAAGTCGTCCATCTTCGGCAGGAAGTCGGCGACGAAGCCGCGGATCTGCGCCCAGTCATAGCCCAGGTCCCGCAGCTGCCGGGCATAGACCTCGACGCTCTTGCGGGTGCGGTCGGCCGCGGCGGCGCCGTATTGCCGGCCGCGCTCGCGCGGCGTGCCGTGGATGTCGACGAAGGGGAAGGGCGTCATGTTCGGCAGACCCGTTGTCATCGGATGGTCACACCGTAGTGCGCTTTATGGAGACGAAAAACACTTTTCTCGGGCATGCTGCGAAGTTGAAAGATTTTTACATGCTCGCCGCACGCCCTTTTCCCGCGTCGCGCGATCGCTATCATGGAGGGGCAGCACAGCGTGGAGCACAGCGTGTCAGCGGCGGAAGCGGCGGAGCGGGCGAGCCCGCTGCAATTGGAACTGGCCCGGCAGATCGTCGAGCGGATGCGCGACGAGGGATGGGGGCCCGGCATGCGGGTGTCCGAGCAGGCGCTGGCCCGCACGCTCGGCGTGTCGCGCTCGCCGATCCGCGGCGCGCTCGACCTGCTGGTGGCGCAAGGGATCCTGGAGGCGTCGTCCGGCCGCGGTTTCGTGGTGCTGCGCCGGCCCGGGGACGACGAGATCGCCAAGCTGATCCCGCGCTCGGAGGGCGAGGAGGTCTATGTCGCGATCATGACCGACCGCGCCAATGGCCGCCTGCCGCAGGAGGTGTCGGAGGCCGAGCTGATCCCCCGCTACGGCGCGTCGCGCGGGGTGGTCCGCAAGGTGCTGATGCGCTTTGCCGCCGAAGGGCTGGTGCAACGCCAGCGCGGCCATGGCTGGCGCTTCGTCGACAGCCTGGAGACCGACGAGGCGGTGAATGAGAGCTATCAGTTCCGCATGGTGGTGGAGTGCGCGGCGCTGCGTCAGCCGGGCTTCCGGATCGACCCCGACCGGCTGCAGCAGCTGCGCCGGGCGCATGAGGACATCATGGCCCGGGCCGCCGGCGGCGTCGGCACCGACGAGTGGTTCCGGGTCAACACCGCCTTCCACGAGATGCTGGCCGCCTCGTCCGGCAACCGCTTCTTCCTGCAGGCGGTGCGGCAGCAGAACGCCCTGCGCCGGATGCAGGAATATGCCGATTTCGTGCAGCTGCCGCAGGGCCGGGTCGAGCAGTCCTGCCGCGAGCATCTGGCGATCCTCGACGCGCTCGAGGCCGGCGAGGTCGAGTGGGCCGCGGCGCTGCTGCACCGCCATCTGGCGCTGGCCGCCGGCACCTATGCCGGCGATGCCGCGGCGGAGGGCAAGCAGCGGGCCGAGCTGAGCGCATGACGGCGGTGCCCTATCGCATCCGCCCGGGCCGCTCGGACGAGGTCGACGTCGTCCGCGCCATCGAGGTCGCGGCGGCGTTGCAGTTCCGCGAGGTCGGCCTGCCGGAGATCGCGGCGCTCGATCCGGCGGAGCGGCAGGAAGTGATGCTGCGGGCGCGGCAGGGGCGGCTGCTGGTCACGGCCGATGCCGCCGACCGGCCGGTCGCCTTCGCCCTGTTCAGCGAGATCGACGGCACGCTGCATATCGAGGAGCTGGACGTCCATCCCGACCACGCCCGCCGCGGCCTGGGCGCGGCGCTGATCGAGCGGCTCGACGCCGTGGCCCGGGAGCGGGGGCTGCCGGATCTGACCCTGTCGACCTTCCGCGACGTGCCCTGGAACGCGCCCTATTACGCCCGGCTCGGCTTCGTACCGATGCCGGATGAGGATCTCGGCCCCGGCCTCGCCGCGATCCGCGACATGATCGCCGGCAAGGGCATCGACATCATCCCGCGCCTATTCATGCGGCGGCCGGTGACCGGCTAAGGCTGGTCCATCCTGATGAATTCGGAGCGGAGCCTGGCCGCGACGAAATCCACGAAGGCCCTGACCTTGGCGCTGGCCAGGCGGCCTTCGGGAATGACGAGATGGGCCGGCAACGGCGGCAGCTCGTCTTCCGGCAGCAGGATGACGAGGCGTCCCTCCCGCACATGGCGATCGATCTTATACGACATGATGCGGAGCACGCCCTCGCCGTCGACGGCGGCATCGACCGCCGCCTGATCCGCATTCACCGTCAGGCGCGGGCGCACCCGGACATTCCGGTTCACCCGCTGTCCCGGCGCGGGTGGGAAGCTCCAGATCTCGTTCGGGCTCAGCTGGGCGATCGCAATGCAGTCATGGTCTGAAAGGTCGGCGGGGGCCGTGATCGGCGGCCTGTTCGCAAGGTAGTCCGGCGAGGCGCAGAGCACGCGCCTGACGTCGCCGACATGCAGCGCGATCATCGCCGAATCCGGCAAGGCCGCGATCCGCAGCGCTACGTCCACGCCTTCCTCGATCAGGTTGATCATCTGGTCCAGCAGCAAGAGACGGATCTGGACCTCGGGGTGGTCTCTCAGGAACGCGCCGATGATCGGGCGCAGGATATGGGTCCCGAACATCACCGGCGCCGTGATCGTCAACGGGCCGCGCGGCACGGCTTGTTCGCCGGCCACCGACAGGTCGGCTTCCTCGAGGTCGGTCAGCATGCGCCGGCAGGCCGCGGCATAGCGTTCGCCGGCATCGGTCAGCCTCAGGCCGCGAGTGCTCCGATGCAGCAACTGGACGCCGACCTGGCGCTCGAGAAAGGCGATCGCGCGGGTGACCGCAGCTGGTGACCGGCCCAGCCGGCGTCCCGCGCCGGCAAGGCTGCCTTCATCGAGGCTGGCGACGAACACGCGCATGGCGTCGAGTCGATCCATCGTCCTTGCGGCTGGCGAAAGAAAAGCTTTCCGAGGATAGGTGTTCTGGCGGTCGGGACAAAGCCGTAGCTTTCTGCAGCGAACGCCCTCTGCAACCCCGCCAGAATGAGGAGGATAGAGATGTCAGCGACGAGACCGGCCGTCACCCTTCACCGCACGGCCACCGTGGACGGCGTCGACATCTTCTACCGCGAGGCCGGCCCGGCCGATGCGCCGGCGGTGTTGCTGCTGCACGGCTTCCCGACCTCGTCGCACATGTTCCGCAACCTGATCCCCGCGCTCGCCGACCGCTACCGCGTGATCGCGCCGGATTATCCCGGCTTCGGCCAGAGCGCGATGCCCGACCACAGGGAATTCACCTACAGCTTCGGCCATTACGCCGACCTGATGGATGGGCTGCTGGGGCAGCTCGGCGTGCGGCGCCATGCCATGTATGTGATGGATTACGGCGCGCCGGTCGGCTACCGCCTGGCGCTGAAACACCCGGAGCGGGTCAGCGCGCTGATCATCCAGAACGGCAACGCCTATGAGGAGGGCCTCAAGGAGTTCTGGGATCCGATCAAGGCGTATTGGGCGGACGGGTCGGCAGCGCGGCGCGAGGCGTTGGCCTTCCTGGTGGCGCCGGAGACGACGAAGTTCCAGTACACCGACGGCGTCAGCGACGTCTCGCGCATCTCCCCCGACAACTGGGTCCATGACCAGGCGCTGCTGGACCGGCCGGGGAACGCGGACATCCAGCTCGACCTGTTCCGGGACTACGGCAGCAACGTCCCGCTCTATCCCCAGTTCCAGGCCTTCTTCCGCGAACGCAAGCCGCCGACGCTGCTGGTCTGGGGCCAGAACGACAAGATCTTTCCGGCCGATGGCGCCCATCCCTACAAGCGCGACCTGTCGGACCTGGAGTTCCACCTGTTCGACACCGGCCACTTCGCGCTGGAGGACAAGGCGGACGAGATCTTCCCCCTGATCCGCGACTTCCTCGACCGGAAGATCGGCCGGCCATGACCCAAGCCCATCATCCTGGCCTGTCGCGTCGCGGCTTCTGCCTGTGCTGCGCCGGCTCGGCCGCCTTCGCCGCCGGCGGCGGCTGGCTGACTCCGCGCCAGGTCTTCGCCGAGGCCCGCGGCATCGTCGACACGATCCGCGCCGCGGCGGCGACGGCGCCGATCCAGGTCCATACCCTGCGCGGCAATGTCAGCGTGCTCGAAGGCTCGGGCGGCAATATCGCCGTACTCACTGGCCCGGACGGCAAGCTGCTGGTCGACGCCGGCATCACCGCCTCCCGCCCGCAGCTCACCAAAGCTCTCGCCGGGTTGGGACCCGAGCCGGTCACGCATCTGATCAACACCCATTGGCACTTCGACCATGCCGACGGCAACGAATGGCTGCATTCGGAGGGCGCGGCGATCCTGGCGCACGAGAACACGCGCAAGCACCTGCTCTCGGCCCAGCGCGTCGAGGATTGGGACTTCGACTTCCCGGCATCACCTCCCGGCGCCATCCCTGTCGACGTCTTTGCCTCGGATCGCACCGTGCAGCTGAATCGTTCGACGCTTACGCTGAAGTATTACGGCCCGGCCCACACCGACAGCGACATATCCGTCACCTTCGCCGAGGCCGATATCGTCCACGCCGCCGACATTTACTGGAACGGGATCTACCCGTTCATCGACTATTCGACCGGCGGCAGCATCGACGGGACGATCCGCGGCGCCGAGGCCACCCTGGCCGCGACCACCGACCAGACGATCATCATCCCGGGTCACGGCCAGCCGGTCAGCAACCGGTCCGAGTTCCAGGCCTATCGCGACATGCTCGTTGCAATCCGGGACAACGTCGCCGCGTTGAAACGGCAGGGCCGGCCGCTCGAGGAGATCGTCGCGGCCAAGCCGACCGCTGCCTACGATGCAAAATGGGGTCGGTTCGTGATCGGGCCCGATTTCTTCACGAGGCTCGTCTACGAAGGCGTCTGATGAAGGTCCGCCTTCGAGGTTCGATCCCGGCCTGGACGTCAGAACGCCGTCAGCCCGGCGACGTCGCGGCCGAAGGCGGATTGCGGCTGGGAGGGCTGGAAGTGCTTGGCCCGCTCGCGCCGGGCGACGCAGCCGGAGATGTCCGTCGCGATCACGGTCCAGGCCGCGCCGCGCTTCAGCGAATCGAGGAAGCATTCGTCGTAATAGGTGTAGCGGTCGTCGGCACCGCAGCCGAAGGACGGACGGTCGGCCCGGGCCGCGGTCAGCACGATCCGGTCCGGCGTCGTCAGCGCCGGCGTGTCGGTGTAGATCCCGGAGTAGCAGCCGGACGTGACCAGAACGGTCGGCCGGCCGGCGCAGGCGCCGTCCAGCGCCTGGGCCAGATAGGCCGGCGGAATCACCGCATCATCGGCGGCGGCGAACAGCCCGCGACCCTCGACGCCGTGCGAGGTGAGATAGACGAAGCAGCCGGTTCCGGCGGGGCCGGCCAGACCGGTCATGGCGCGGTCGAAATTCGTCTTGGTCGCGACGGTGGCCGGCTGGTGCGCATCGGCCTTGAGCACGGCGATGTCGGCCGGCGCCACGCCGAAGGACAGCAGACTGCGCCGCAGCGCGTCGACGCCGTTGTCGAACACCGGCTCGGCGTCGTCGGCCGCGACCAGCAGCGCCTTCCAGCGCAGCGGCGCGTCGGTCGCGGCGACGGAAGGGGAGGGGACGGCCTGGCCGGCACAGCCCGACAGCAGCGCCGCGAGGAGGGCGATGCGAAGCGATAGCGCCGGTCTCATCCGTGCCCTCTCCCCATCGTCCGGCCTACCAGGCGCCGGTGTTCGGCATTGATGCCCAGGGCTCGGCCGGCGGCTTCGAGCCGCCCTTCTGCAGGATCTCGATCGAGATGTTGTCCGGCGAGCGGACGAAGGCCATGTGCCCGTCGCGCGGCGGCCGGTTGATGGTCACACCCGCTTTCTGCAGCCGGTCGCAGAATTCGTAGATGTCGTCGACCTGATAGGCCAGGTGGCCGAAGTTGCGGCCGCCGGTGTAGACCTCGGGGTCCCAGTTGTAGGTCAGCTCGATCGGCGCGTCCTCCTGGCCCGGCGGGGCGAGGAAGACCAGCGTGAAGCGGCCCTTCTCGTTCTCGATGCGGCGGGTCTCCTTCAGGCCCAGCAGGTCGCGGTAGAAGTGCAGCGACTGCTCCAGGTCGGTGACGCGGACCATGGTATGCAGGTATTTCATCTTCCATCCTCTCGCGGGTTCGCGGCGGCGGGTGTCGGATCGTCCGAGGCAGTCCGGACCCGCGCTACCATCGTCGCCCGGCGGCTGTCTGACAAGTCGCTCCGCCATTCAGCCGAGGCGGAGAAAATCTCGTGACAGCGCATAACAGAGGTTGTGATCGGCCCCGTCGTTCATAAATGATGGAGCAGTGTCGGCCCGGCCGATGCATCCCCGACCATCTCTGCTCCGGAGGCCGAGGCGCATCCATGCCGCACGACACCCCCCTGATCGCCACCATCGTCGCCGGCCTCGGCCTTGCCTTCATTTTCGGGGCCCTCGCCAACCGGATCAAGGCGCCGCCGCTGGTCGGCTATCTGCTGGCCGGCATCCTGGTCGGGCCGCACACGCCGGGCTTCGTCGCCGACCAGGCGCTGGCGCCCGAGTTGGCCGAGATCGGCGTCATCCTGCTGATGTTCGGTGTCGGGCTGCACTTCTCGCTGAAGGACCTGCTGTCGGTGCGCGCGATCGCGGTGCCCGGCGCCGTGGTGCAGATCGGCTTCGCCACCGCCCTTGGCCTCGGCTTGGCGCTGATGCTGGGCTGGACCATCCCGGCCGGGCTGGTCTTCGGCCTCGCCTTGTCGGTCGCCAGCACCGTAGTGCTGCTGCGCGCGTTGCAGGAGCGCCGGCTGGTGGAGACCGAGCGCGGCCGCATCGCCGTCGGCTGGCTGATCGTCGAGGACCTGGCGATGGTCCTGGCCCTGGTGCTGCTGCCGGCGCTGGCCGGGCTGGTCAACGGCGACACCGACCTCGGCTCCGATCCGCTCGCCGTCTCGCTCGGCCTCGACCTCGGCGTCGGCGGCATCCTGGCGCTGACCCTGGTCAAGGTCGCCGCCTTCGTCGCGCTGATGCTGGTGGTCGGCCGGCGGGTGATCCCCTGGGTGCTGCACTACGTCGCCCACACCGGGTCGCGCGAGCTGTTCCGGCTGGCGGTGCTGGCGCTCGCGCTCGGCGTCGCCTTCGGCTCGGCCAAGCTGTTCGGCGTGTCGCTGGCGCTGGGCGCCTTCTTCGCCGGCATGGTGCTGGCCGAATCCGAGCTGAGCCACGCCGCGGCGCAGGAGACGCTGCCGCTGCGCGACGCCTTCGCGGTGCTGTTTTTCGTCTCTGTCGGCATGCTGTTCGACCCGACCAGCCTGTGGCGCGACCCGCTGCCGCTGCTGGCAGCGGTGTTCATCATCGTCATCGGCAAGTCGGTCGCCGCCTTCGTCATCGTCCGGATCTTCGGCCATCCGGTGACGACCGCGCTGCTGATCTCCGCCAGCCTGGCGCAGATCGGCGAGTTCTCCTTCATCCTGGCCGAGCTCGGCGTGAAGCTCGGCCTGCTGCCGGAGGCCGGGCGCGACCTGATCCTGGGCAGCGCGATCCTGTCGATCCTGCTCAACCCCGTGGTGTTCAACCTCTTCGGCCGGCTGCGGCCGCTGCTCGAGCGCCTGGGACCGGTTCCGGTCCCGGCGGGCGGCCCGGCCATCCCGGCCGAGGAGACGCCGTCGGCCGAGCCTGCGCCCGCCGCAGCGCCCGCGCCCGAGCCGGCCACGCTGGAAGAGCCGGCGCTGCCGACCGCGCTCACGGATCATGTCGTGCTGGTCGGCTACGGCCGCGTCGGCAGCCTGATCGGCGCGGCGCTACAGGCCTCGGGCCGCCCCTTCGTGGTGATCGAAGACGCCGACCAGCCCCTGGCCCGGCTGCGTGAGGCCGGGGTCGAGACCATCATCGGCAACGCCGCGGTGCCGGAGGTGCTGGGGCTGGCCAATTTGCCGGGGGCGCGGCAGCTGGCCGTCGCCGTCCCGAACGCCTTCGAGGCCGGCCAGATCGTCGCCCAGGCGCGCGCCGCCAACCCCGGCATCGCCATCATCGCCCGGGCGCATTCGGACGCGGAGGTCGAGCATCTGCGCAGCCTCGGCGCTGACGCGGTGATCATGGGCGAGCGTGAGATCGCCCGCGGCATGGCGGAAGCCCTGGTGGCGGACGAGGCGAGACCGCCTGAAATCACCCAGACGGCGTGACCGTTTCGGACCGGTCGCAAATCTGTTGCGCGGCCGGGTGGGTTCAGACATATTACATTTTGTATACCAGTTGGAATCCTGCCGATCATGACTGGTCATAGGCGGAACCGCCGACGCAGAAGATATTGTCGGCCCGCACCGCCGCCGATCATGCCTCCGGGCGACGCGACGTGTCGGCCCGGCTTCGATGCCAAAGCGGCGCTCAGCGCCGGACTTCCTCCATGACTCGATTGGCGCTCAGCGCCCTACGCCTTTGCAGGCTCTGCCCGACGGCTCGGGATCAGGCAGGGCCGGCTCTCCGGAGGCCCCGGAGGACCGGCCCGATCCCGCAGCCACCGCCAAGGGTGAGCATCGCGGGCCAATGAACCGCCGGCAGTCAACGACCGGCCGAACGAGTGCAACGAGACACTGGGAGAGCCATCGCCATGAGTGCGATTTCCAACGCGAGCGCCGGGACGGGGAGAGCGCCCGCGAATCGCTGGATTCAGCTGATCGCCGGCATCGTCTGCATGGTCGCTGCCGCGAACATCCAGTACGCCTGGACCCTGTTCGTTCCGGAGATCCAGGAGACCTATGGCTGGAGCCGCGCCGCGATCCAGACCGCCTTCACCATCTTCGTCGTCGTCCAGACCTGGCTGACCCCGATCGAGGGGTATTTCATCGACAAATACGGCCCCCGCGCGTTGGTGCTGGTGGGCGGCGTGATGACCGGCCTGTCCTGGGTCGTGAACTCCTACGCCACCTCGCTGACCGGCTTCTATGTCGGCGCCGCGATCGGCGGCATCGGCGTCGGCTGCGTCTATGCCACCTGCGTCAACGCCGCGCTGAAATGGTTCCCGGACCGGCGCGGCCTGGCCGTGGGCCTGACCGCCGGCGGCTACGGCGCCGGCTCGGCCCTGACCATCATCCCGATCGCCAGCGTCATCGCCGGGTCGGGCTATCAGACCGCCTTCTTCTGGTTCGGCCTGATCCAGGGCAGCATCATCTTCGCCGCCGCCTGGTTCCTGCGCGCCCCGGGCAAGGAGGAGGTGAAGCACTCGACCAAGGTCGCCCAGTCGCGGCGCGACTACACGCTGGGTGAGGCGCTGCAGACGCCGGTCTTCTACGTCATGCTGTTCATGTTCATCTGCACCGTCACCGGCGGCCTGATGGCGGTCGCCCAGCTCGGCGTCATCGCCCAGGATCTCGGCGTCAAGGACATGCCGGTGAACCTGTTCTTCTTCACCATGGCGGCGCTGCCCTTCGCCCTGATGCTGGACCGCATCATGAACGGCATCTCGCGGCCCTTCTTCGGCTGGGTGTCCGACCATATCGGGCGCGAGAAGACGATGTTCATCGCCTTCACCATGGAAGGCATCGGCATCGTCGCGCTCGGCACCTTCGGCCACAATCCCTGGGCCTTCCTGATCCTGTCGGGCGTGGTGTTCCTGGCCTGGGGCGAGGTCTACTCGCTGTTCAGCGCCACCGCGGGCGACACCTTCGGCACCAAGCATGTCGGCAAGATCTATGGCGTGCTGTACTGCGCCAAGGGCGTCGCCGCTCTGCTGGTGCCGTTCGGCAACCTGCTGATGGAGGCGACCGGCACCTGGTCGACGGTGCTGTACACCGTGGCGGTGATGGACCTGATCGCGGCGTTCACGGCGATCGTGATCCTGCGGCCCATGCTGCAGCGCCACCATGCCCGCAATGCCTCGGCCCTGGCGACGGCCGAGCCGCCGCGGGCGGCCAGCCACAGCGGCCGGCTTGCCAGCGCGAACTAGGCTCCCCGACCGGGCCGGCGCTTGCCGGCCCTACAGGACCTGACCCGGCCGCACAAACCGTCCCGAGGGCGGTCGGGGATTTTCGGAGCGACTGCTCCGCGGGATGGAGGAGCCGGGCCGGGAGGACACCCTCCCGGCCGGTTTTCCGTTTCGGCGAGGCGCCACGAACCGTATCGCTCCGCTTCGCAGATCCGCCACAATCCGGCGGGACGATGCGGCCATGTCCGACACCGTCAGCATCATCCACATCCTCGGCCGGTTCCTGCTCAACATCGTGGTGGTGCTGGCCTGGCTGTTCGCGGCGGCGCTGGCGTTCACGCTGGCGAGCTGCACCTCCGGCGACCCGCTGAGCTGGGCGGTCCTGGTCCTGGTCGTGGCCGGCTATTTCGTCTGGCCGGCGACCCTGGCGCTGCTGGCCGGCGCGCTGGTGCTGGCCATCCGCCGCCAGCCGACCCGCAACTGGCTGCGGACTATCGTGGCCGTCGCGGCGATCCTGGTCTTCCTCGCTGCCGCCGCGGGCTTCGGCAACCGCGGGGCCTGTACCTTCGGTGGCTTCTGAAGCCGCCTCTCAGCTCTCGAACACCAGCTGGATCCGATCGCTGGCGAAGCTGGACAGGCCGAACTCGACCACCGCGCCCCCGGCGTCGACATTGATCGCCTCGGTCGCCATCACCGGCCGGGTGCGGGTGATTTCGAGCAGCCGCTGCTCGCGCGCATCCGGCAGCCGGGCCGAGACCCGGGTGCGCCGGCGGGTGTAGTCGGCGATGCCGAAGCGGGCGAAGCTCGCGGTCACCGATCCGGTCTCGCGGAAGATCTCGACCAGCCCCGGAAAGCGCGCCGCCGGGAAGTAGTGGCTGGCGAGGCTCAGCGGCAGCCCGTCGGCATGCGACCGGGTGTCCAGCCGGATCACCGGCGTTCCGGCCGGCACCTCCAGCTCCCGCGCGACCGCAGCCGAGGCCATTTCATTCGCCGAGTCCAGCAGTTCCAGCCGGGCGGAGCGGTTCTCCCGCCGCATGTTCTCGTGGAAGCGGGTGCGCCGGCCGATCAGATAGGCGATGGCGCCGAGATGGACGAAGGTACCGCGGCCCTGGGTGACGTCGATCAGGCCGCGCTCCTCAAGCTCCGCCATGGCCCGCCGCACCGTGTGGCGATTGACGCCGAACCGCTCCGACAGTTCCGCCTCGGTCGGCAGCCGGGCGCCGGCGGCGTGCACGCCGTCGCGGATCTCAAGCTCCAGCGCCTCGCTGATCTGGCGCCACAGGGCGACACCGGCACCGCGGCTGAGCGAGGTGCGCGGAGTCATGCCGATGCCGTCACGCAAATTTCATCCTTGCCGACTTGCGGCTGTCGTCGAATCTCGTCCATGATCTAAACATACGGATGACTAGATGAATGTGCAATAGGTTGATCGGTCTATGACCAACGAAACCGAACAGCGCCGGGACTGGATGGCCGTGCTGGCCAAATCGGATCCGGCAACACTGCAGCGCCTGTGGGCAGACCTCGGGGACGGGGCCGACTTCACCACGCTGCGGCCGGCCGAGACCGGCATGGTGATGGTGCGCGGCCGCGCCGGCGGCGACGGCATGGCCTTCTCGCTCGGCGAGATGACGGTGACCCGCTGCACCGTTCGACTGGATGGCAGCGAGGTGCTGGGCTTCGCCTATGTCGCCGGCCGCGACCGGCGACATGCCGAGATTGCGGCCCGCGCCGACGCCCTGTTGCAGACCGATCGGCGCGACGCCGTCGACGCCGCACTGATCGCGCCGCTGCGCGCAGCGCAGGCCGAGGCTCATGCCGTGGCCCGGCGCAAGGCGGCGGCGACCCGCGTCGACTTCTTCACCATGGTGCGCGGGGAGAATCCGCGATGACAGCGATCCTCGATCCGGCGGCGCTGCTGCCCGGCTTCGCCGACCCGGTGCTCGGCAGCCAGTCGGTGTTCCGTGCCGTGCTCGACGCCATGTCCCGCCCCGGCCAGCCGGTGGCGTGCCCGGAGCCGGTCGCGGCGCCGGCTCCGCTCGGCCGCGCCATGACGGCGGCGGCGCTGACCCTGGTCGATTTCGACACACCGGTCTGGCTCGACCCCGCCTTGTCGACTCCGGCGGTGCAGAGCTTCCTGCGCTTCCACACCGGCTCGCCCCTGGTCGCCGATCCGGCCGCGGCGGCCTTCCTGCTGGTGGCCGATGCCGCGAGCCTGCCGCGCCTCGGCGGCCTGGCTCTGGGCGAGGACCGTTACCCCGACCGCTCGGCGACGCTGGTGGTCGAGGTGCCGGCGCTGGACGGGCCGCAGGCCGGATGCTTCACCGGCCCCGGAATCGCCGCGGCCGAGCCCATCCGGATCGCCGGCCTGCCGGCCTGGTTCCGCGAGGACTGGGCGGCCAATGGCGCCGCCTATCCGCTCGGCGTCGATTGTCTGCTGACCTGCGGCGACCGGATGCTGGGCCTGCCGCGCACCACCCGCTGGGAGGGCTGATCCGATGTATGTCGCCGTCAAGGGGGGCGAACGCGCGATCGAGAACGCCCAGGCGCTGGTGGCGGAGACCCGCCGCGGCGATCCGGCGGTGCCCGAGATCGCCCCGGACCAGATCCGCGAGCAACTGGGCCTGGCCGTCGACCGGGTGATGGCCGAGGGCTCGCTGTACGACCGCGATCTCGCGGCGCTGGCGATCAAGCAGGCGCAGGGCGACCTGGTCGAGGCGATCTTCCTGCTGCGCGCCTACCGCACCACGCTGCCGCGCTTCGCCGTGTCGGAGCCGGTCGACACCGCCCGGATGACGGTGCGACGCCGCGTCTCCGCCACCTACAAGGACATTCCGGGCGGCCAGATCCTGGGGCCGACCTACGACTACACCCACCGCCTGATCGACTTCGCCCTGGCCGCCGCGGGCGAGCCGCCGGCGGCGCCGGAGGGCGAGGCGGGGCCCGATGGGCCGGTGCCGCGCGTGGTCGAGATCCTCAACCGCGAGGGGTTGATCGAGCGCGAGGCCGAGGCGCCGGAAGGGCATGAGCCGGTCGACCTGACCCGCGATCCACTGAGCCTGCCGGCCGATCGCGACCAGCGGCTGCAGAACCTGGCGCGGGGCGATGAGGGCTTTCTGCTGGCGCTGGGCTATTCGGTGCAGCGCGGCTATGGCGGCAACCACCCCTTCGCCGGTGAGATCCGGCTGGGCGAGGTGGCGGTCGAGATCGTGCCGGAGGAGCTGGGCTTCGCGATCGAGATCGGCGAGGTCACCGTCACCGAATGCCAGATGGTGAACCAGTTCGCCGGGTCGAAATCGGCGCCGCCGCAGTTCACCCGCGGCTACGGCCTGGCCTTCGGGCATTGCGAGCGCAAGGTCATGGCGATGTCGCTGGTCGACCGGGCGCTGCGTGGTCGCGAATTGGGTGAGGACGCGCGCTATCCGGCCCAGGACGAGGAATTCGTGCTGGCACACAGCGACAATGTCGAGGCCTCGGGCTTCGTGCAGCATCTCAAGCTGCCGCACTATGTCGACTTCCAGGCCGAGCTGGAGCTGATCCGCCGGCTGCGGGCGAAGCATGAGCAGCGCGCCCGCGAGGCTGACGACACCCGGAAGGAGGCGGCGGAATGAGCGCCGACATTGGTTTTCCCCGCAGGATGGCGGTCTGGCTTCTTCCCCTTGGCCGTCATTCCCGCGAAAGCGGGAATCTCCCGCCGGTGAGTGCGTTGCGAGATCCCCGCTTTCGCGGGGATGACAAAGAAGGAAAATGGGTGAGGGGGCAGAGCGATGTCTGACGCAGCGACCAGCGTGACCCGCGATCCCGGCTACAACTTCGCCTATCTCGACGAGCAGACCAAGCGGATGATCCGCCGGGCGCTGCTGAAGGCGGTGGCGATCCCCGGCTACCAGGTGCCGTTCGGCGGCCGCGAGATGCCGGTACCCTATGGCTGGGGCACGGGCGGCATCCAGGTCACCGCCAGCATCATCGGCCCGGACGACGTGCTGAAGGTGATCGACCAGGGCGCCGACGACACCACCAACGCCGTCAACATCCGCCGCTTCTTCGCCCGCGTTGCCGGTGTCGCCACGACCGAGGACACCGGCGACGCCACGGTGATCCAGACCCGCCACCGCATCCCGGAGCAGCCGCTGGTGGAGGGCCAGATCCTGGTCTACCAGGTGCCGCAGCCGGAGCCGCTGCGGCAGCTCGAGCCGCGCGAGATCGAGACCCGGCTGATGCACGGCTATGCCGATTACGGGCTGATGCATGTCCGCCTGTATGAGGACATCGCGCGCTACGGACATATCGCCACCACCTACTCCTATCCGGTGATGGTGCATGGCCGATATCTGATGTCGCCGTCGCCGATCCCGAAATTCGACAATCCGAAGATGCACATGAACCCGGCCCTGCAGCTGTTCGGGGCGGGGCGCGAGAAGCGGATCTACGCCATCCCGCCCCACACCCGGGTGGTCAGCCTGGATTTCGAGGACCATCCCTTCGACATCCAGCATTGGGACCAGCCCTGCGCCCTGTGCGGCGCCGAGGACAGCTATCTCGATGAGGTCGTGCTCGACGATGCCGGCGGGCACATGTTCGTCTGCTCCGACAGCCATCACTGCCGCACCCGGCGCGACGCCGGCCATCACGGCGCCCTGAGCGGCGAGGCGCTGGCCGCGTACAACCGCGCGGTCGAGCAGGCTCATGAGCCGAGGGGAGCCGAGGCATGAGCGGCGACATCCTGCTGCGGGTCGAGGGCCTGACCAAGCTGTACGGCGACACCGTCGCCGCCTGCCGCGACGTCTCCTTCGAGATGTCGCCCGGCGAGGTGCTGGGCATCGTCGGCGAGAGCGGCTCGGGCAAGACCACGCTGCTCAACTGCATCTCGGGCCGGCTGGCGCCCAGCGCCGGCACGGTCGCCTTCGACACCCGGGTCCGCGGCCTGATCGACATCTACGCGCTGTCGGAGCCGGAGCGGCGGATGCTGGCCCGCACCGACTGGGGCTTCGTGCATCAGAACCCGCGCGACGGGCTGCGCATGGATGTCAGCGCCGGCGCCAATGTCGGCGAGCGGCTGATGGCGGTCGGCGCCCGGCACTATGGCCGCATCCGCGGCCAGGCGCAGGACTGGATGGAAAAGGTCGAGCTCGACCTCGGCCGCATCGACGACCGGCCGGCGACCTATTCCGGCGGCATGCAGCAGCGGCTGCAGATCGCCCGCAACCTGGTCACCAACCCGCGCCTGGTGTTTATGGACGAGCCGACCGGCGGTCTCGACGTCTCGGTCCAGGCCCGGCTGCTGGACCTGCTGCGCGGGCTGGTGCGCCGGCTCGGCATCGCCGTGGTGCTGGTCACCCACGACCTTGCCGTCGCCCGCCTGCTGGCCGACCGCCTGATGGTGATGCGGCACGGCAGGGTGGTGGAGACCGGCCTGACCGACCAGGTGCTGGACGACCCGCAGCACCCCTACACCCAGCTCCTCGTCTCCTCCGTCCTGCAGGTCTGAGCCATGCCGAACACGGTTCCGATGATCGAGGTCTCCGGCCTGTCCAAGACCTTCGTGCTGCACAACCAAGGGGGCGTGCGGCTGCCGGTGTTCGACGGCGTCGACTTCACCGTGGCCGCGGGCGAATGCGTCGTGCTGGGCGGCGCGTCCGGCGCCGGCAAGAGCACCTTCATGCGCACCCTTTACGGCAACTACCTGGCCTCGGCCGGGCGGGTTCTGATCCGGCACGAGGGCGCGCCGGTCGACATCACCGCCGCGACGCCGCGCCGGATCCTCGAGATCCGGCGCCGGACACTGGGCTATGTCAGCCAGTTCCTGCGGGTGATCCCGCGCGTGCCGACGCTGGAGATCGTCAAGGAGCCGATGCTGGCCTCCGGCGTCGCCGAGGCGCAGGCCGAGCGCCGCGCCCGCACGCTCTTGGCCCGGCTGAACCTGCCCGAGAGCCTGTGGTCGCTGCCGCCCGCCACCTTTTCCGGCGGCGAACAGCAGCGGGTCAATCTCGCGCATGGCTTCGCGATGGAGTATCCCATCCTCCTCCTCGACGAGCCGACGGCCTCGCTCGACGCCGACAACCGGCGCGTGGTCATCGAGCTGATCGAGGAGGCCAAGGCACGCGGCGCCGCCATCGTCGGGATCTTCCACGACACGGCGGTGCGCGACCGGGTGGCGACCCGGATCTTCGACGTCACGCTCTACAAGGCGGCCGCATGAGCACGGATCTGATCTTCTCGAATGCCCGGATCGTCACCCCCGAGGCCGTCGTCACCGGAACGCTACGGGTCGAGGACGGCCATATCGTGGCGGTGGAGGAGGGGGCGTCCCAGGCCGGCGACGATGCCGGCGGCGACTACCTGATCCCCGGCATGATCGACCTGCACACCGACCATCTCGAGCGCCATGTGGCGCCGCGGCCGGGCGTGATGTGGAACAACGTCTCGGCGGCGATGGCGCATGACGCCCAGGTCGCCACCGCCGGCATCACCACCGTGTTCGACAGCCTGTCGCTGATGGGCGAGCACAAGGGCGTGCCGCGCGGCGATCTGCTGCGGCCGATGGTCGACGGGCTGGAGGCGGCGCGCCGCCAGGACATGCTGCGGGCCGACCATTTCCTGCACCTGCGCTGCGAGGTCGCAGACCCGCATGTGCTCGACTACCTGTCGGTGCTGGTCGACGACCCGGCGGTGCGGCTGCTCTCGATCATGGACCACACGCCCGGCCAGCGGCAGTACGCCCAGGTCGAGAAGTGGCGCCAGGCCAACCGCCACCGCTACAGCGAGGCGGAGCTGGACGTGCTGATGAAGCAGCGCCAGGAGTCGCAGGAGGCGCATGCCCACCGGCACCGCCTCGCCATCGCCGAGCTCGCCCGCGGCCGCGGCCTGGCCCTGGCCAGCCATGACGACGAGACCCCGGCCCATGTCGACGAGGCGGTGTCGCTCGGCGTCTCGATCTCGGAGTTCCCGACCACGGCCAGCGCCGCCCAGGCGGCGCGCAGCCACGGCCTGTCGATCCTGATGGGCGCGCCGAACGTGGTCCGCGGCGGCTCGCACAGCGGCAATGTCGGCGCGGCCGATCTCGCGGCGGCCGGGCTGCTCGACATTCTCGCCTCCGACTATGTGCCGATCAGCATGCTGCACGCCGTCTGCCTGCTGGCCGACGCGCCGGTCGGGCTCGGCCTGCCGGGGGCGATGGCGCTGGTCAGCGCCAACCCGGCCAAGGCGGCGGGCCTTGACGACCGCGGCCGGATCGCGCCCGGGCTGCGGGCCGACCTCGTCCGCTTCCGCCTGATCGACGGCGTGCCGCACATCCGTGCCGTCTGGCGTGCCGGCAAGCGGGTTGCGTGAGCTGGCCGTGCCGATGAACCAACGCGTTGCCTCTCCCGCTTGCGGGAGAGGTCGGAGACGCGAAGCGGCTCCGGGTGAGGGTTCTTTGTCGAGGCCCGGGCCAGCCCTCACCCGGTCTCGCTGCGCGAGCCCGACCTCTCCCGCCAGGCGGGAGAGGCAACGCGAACTTTCTGCTTATCCGATGCTTGAGACGACATGACTCGACGCTACGCGATCTACTTCGCACCGCCTCCCGCATCCGCGCTGGCGGAGCTCGGCGCCGAGCTGCTGGGCCGCGATCCGGAGACCGGGGAGGCACGGCCGCAGCCGCGGCTCGACGGCATCGACCCGGACCGGTTCCACGCGATCACCGCGGATGCCCGCCACTACGGCTTTCACGCCACGCTGAAGGCGCCCTTCGCCCTCACCGAGGGAGTGCCGGGCGAGGCGCTGCACGCGGAGGCCGAAGCTTTCGCCGCCGGCCACGCCCCGGCGACGGGCCCAGCGCTGGCGCTGGCCTCGATCGGCGGCTTTCTGGCTCTGGTGCCGTCGGTCGCGGCGCCCGAGGTGCACGCCCTGGCCGATGCCTGCGTMGAGGCCTTCGACCGGTTCCGCGCGCCGCTCACGGCCGCGGAGCTGGAGCGGCGGCGCCGGTCGCCGCTGACCCCGGCGCAGGACCGGCATCTCGAGCGCTGGGGCTACCCTTATGTGTTCGACGAGTTCCGCTTCCACATGACCCTGACCGCCCGCCTGACCGACAAGGCCGAGCATGACCGCGTCCGCGCCGTGCTGGCCGAGCGGACCGCACCGGTCTGCGTCGATCCGCTGCGCATCGATGCGATCGCGGTGTATGAGCAGGCCGACCGGAAGTCCCCGTTCCTCGTCACCGGCCGCTATCCGCTGACGGGGGCATCGGCATGACCGCGGTGGTCACGGCGGTCGGCCTCAGCCCGATCCACGGCTTCAGCAAGCCGGTGCTCGATGCGATCCGGCTGCTGGCCGGACTCGGGGTCGAGGGCGACGCTCATATCGGCGTCACGGTGAAGCACCGCTCGCGAGTGCGGGTCGACCCGACCCAGYCCAATCTGCGCCAGGTGCATCTGATCCAGGGCGAGCTGCATGACGAGCTGGCGGCCGCCGGCTTCACCGTGGTGCCCGGCGACCTGGGGGAGAACGTCACCACCCGCGGCATCGACCTGCTGAGCCTGCCGACCGGCGCCAAGCTGCGGCTCGGCGCCGAGGCGGTGGTCGAGATCACCGGGTTGCGCAACCCCTGCAGCCAGATCGACGGCTTCCAGCAGGGGCTGCTGAAGCTGGTGTTGGGCCGGGACGAGGCCGGCAACCTGGTGCGCAAGGCCGGGGTGATGGGCATCGTCCTGTCCGGCGGCACGGTGCGCCCCGGCGATCCGATCGGGATCGAGCTGCCGCCGGAACCGCACCGCCCGCTGGAGCGGGTCTGACCTGCCCTAATGTGACGCCGGCGCGCCCGGCTGGCGCAGCGGATGGGCGCGGGCGAAGGCGTCCAGCGCCAGGCAAGCCTCCGCGATCCGGTGCACGGTGGGCAGCTCCGCGGTGTCGACCTGGAAGCCGCGGGCGCCGGCGACCTGGCTGATCAGGCAGAGATCCGCCATGCCGGGTGTGTCGCCATGGCAGAACCGGCCTGTGTCCGGCTCCGTCGACAGCCGCCGCTCCGCCTGCACCAGGCCTTCCCGGAACCAGTGGCGGAGCCAGCCCGTCCGCCGCGCCTCGTCGATCTGCAGCTCGTCGGCGAGATAACGGCGCACGCGTGGCACGATCAGCGGATGGTGGTCGGCCGCGAACAGCAGCGCCAGGGACCGCACCCGCGATCGCCCGCGGGCATCCGCCGGCAGCAGCGCCGGCTGCGGATGCGTCTCCTCCAGATATTCGAGGATCGCCAGGGATTGGGTGAGGGGCGGGCCGTCATCGACGAAGAGGGAGGGCACGACCGACTGGGCATTGACCGCGCGATAGCCGGGCGCGTGCTGCTCGCCGGCGTCGAGATCGATCATCGTCTCCTCATAGGCGAGCCCCTTCAGGTTCAGCGCAATGCGAACGCGGAAGGAAGCGGCCGAGCGCCAGAAGCCGTACATCCGGATCATGAGGCGTCCTGTCATGGAATCGGGTGGGGATGGCCGGTCGGCCCGGCCATCCTACAGTTGGGAGCCGCCGGCTCCCCGTTCCCGACCTTCCTGTAGGCCGCCGTCGCGCCCTATCGCCGCAGATTGGTCTTCGCCAGCTCGATCAGTTCGCTGCCGCGGCCGTTGATCACGGCGCGCAGCATGTACATGCCGAAGCCGGCGACCTGGCTGGCCGAGACGGTGGGCGGCATCATCAACTCCAGCTTGTTGGTGGCGACGTCGATCACCACCGGCCCGTCATGGTGCAGGCCGCGCCGGATCGCGTTCTCGACCTCGCCCGGATCCTCGACCCGGATGCCGAAGATGCCCATCGATTCCGCCATGGCCGCGAAGTTCGGGTTCTCCAGGTCGGTGTAGGTGTCGAGGAAGCCGGTCGCCTTCATCTCCATCGCCACGAAGCCCAGCACGCCGTTGTTGTAGACCACCACCTTCACCGGCAGGTTCTGCTGCTTCAGCGTGATCAGGTCGCCCATCAGCATGGTCAGGCCGCCATCGCCGGACAGCGATACCACCTGCCGCCTTGGATAGGCGGCCTGGGCGCCGATCGCCTGGGGCAGGGCGTTGGCCATCGAGCCGTGGTTGAGCGACCCGATCAGCCGCCGCTTGCCGTTGACCTTGAGATAGCGCGCTGCCCACACCGACGGGGTGCCGACATCGAAGGTGAAGACGGCGTCGTCGTCGGCAAGGTCGCTGACCACCTTGGTGAGATATTGCGGGTGGATCGGCGGCCGGCCCGCCTTGCCGGTCGCGAGGTCGTCCAGCCCTTCGCGCGACTTGACGTAGTCCTGCAGCGCGGCGTCGAGATGCTCGCGGTCGTCCTTGACCTCCAGCCGCGGCAGCAGCGCCGCGATGGTCTCGCCGACATCGCCGACCAGCCCCAGCTCCAGGCTGCAGCGCCGGCCAAGATTCTCGGCCCGGATGTCGACCTGGATGATGCGCGCATCGGCCGGATAGAACTGGCGGTAGGGGAAGTCCGTGCCCAGCATCAGCAGCACGTCGCAGTTCATCATCGCATAGTAGCCGGACGAGAAGCCGATCAGTCCGGTCATGCCGACGTCATAGGGATTGTCGTACTCGACGAACTCCTTGCCGCCGAAGGCGTGGACGATGGGGGATTTCAGCGTCTCGGCAAGGCCCATCAGCGCCTCATGGGCGCCGGCGCAGCCGCGGCCGCAGAACAGGGTGACCCGCCGGGCCTCGTTCAGCAGCGCCGCCGCGCGCTCGATCTCGGGTTTGGCCGGCACCACCACCGGCTGGGCCGGCAGCAGGAACGGGGAATGGCGCCGGTCGCCGATCTCCTTCAGCGCCACGTCGCCGGGGATGACGACGACGGCGACGCCGCGCTTGGCCACCGCCTCACGCATCGCGATCTCCAGCACGCCGGGCAGCTGCGCCGGGTCGGAGACCAGCTCGCAATAATGGCTGCACTCCTGGAACAGGGTCTGCGGATGGGTCTCCTGGAAATAGCCGCGGCCGATCTCCGAGCTCGGGATATGCGCCGCGATCGCCAGCACCGGCACGCGGTTGCGGTGGCAGTCGAACAGGCCGTTGATCAGGTGCAGGTTGCCCGGGCCGCAGCTGCCGGCGCAGACCGCCAGCTCGCCGGTCAGATGGGCCTCGGCCCCGGCGGCGAAGGCCGCCACCTCCTCATGCCGCACCCGGACCCAGTCGATCGTCTTCTTCCGGCGCAGGCTGTCGGTCAGCCCGTTCAGCGAATCGCCGACGATGCCGTAGATCCGCTGGACCCCGGCATCGGCCAGCATATCGGCGATCATATCGGCAACCGTTCTCTTGGCCACGACCGGTCCTCCTGCAATCGGGTTGGGCTTCGGCATGATAGCCGGATGAAGCGCGATCCGAAGACCGAACCGTTCGATGACGGATGCAACAGGTTTCGTGGACCCCGACATGCGGCCGTAGCGCTGCCGGGGCAGTCTGCGCTGGTCTAGGGTCCCCGACCGACCCCTTTGGTAAGACAAATCGTTCATCGAACGGCAGAGCCCGACATGACCCATGCCATCGCCGCCGACCTGCCATCGGCCCGGCGCCTGACCGCCGGCGACTACCGCACCCTCGGCCTGGCCGCGCTCGGCGGCGCGCTGGAATTCTACGACTTCGTCATCTTCGTGTTCTTCGCGGCGGTGATCGGGCAGCTGTTCTTCCCGCCGGACATGCCGGACTGGCTGCGCCAGTTGCAGACCTTCGGCGTGTTCGCGGTCGGCTATCTGGTGCGGCCGCTGGGCGGCATCGTCATGGCGCATTTCGGCGACCTGTTCGGCCGCAAGCGGATGTTCACCTTCAGCATCCTGCTGATGGCGGCGGCCACGCTCGGCATGGGGCTGCTGCCGACCTATGCCCAGCTCGGCGTCTGGGCGCCGATCGCTCTGCTGGTGCTGCGCATCCTGCAGGGGGCGGCGATCGGCGGCGAGGTCCCGGGCGCCTGGGTGTTCGTGGCCGAGCATGTGCCGGCGAACCGCATCGGCTATGCCTGCGGCACGCTGACCGCGGGGCTGACCGCCGGCATCCTGCTGGGGTCGCTGGTGGCGACCGCGATCAATGGCAGCTTCGGCCAGGCCGAGATCGCCGGCTGGGCCTGGCGGCTGCCCTTCCTGCTGGGCGGGGCCTTCGGCCTGCTCTCGGTGCATCTGCGCCGGATGCTGCACGAGACCCCGATCTTCCAGGAGATGCAGGCCCGCAAGGCGCTGGCGGCGGAGCTGCCGCTGAAGGCGGTGCTGCGCGACCACCGCGGCGCGGTGCTGGTCTCGGTGCTGCTGACCTGGCTCTTGTCGGGCGCCATCGTCGTGGTCGTCCTGATGACGCCGGCGCTGCTGGAGAAGCTGCACGGCGTGCCGCCGACGCAGGCGCTGCTGGCCAACAACCTGGCCACGCTGGGGCTGGCGGCCGGTGTCATCCTGGCCGGGCTGATCGTCGACCGGATCGGGGCGGGGCGGCTTTTCGCCATCGGCTGCCCGCTGCTGGGGATCGGCGTCTGGCTGCTCTACACCAAGGGCGCCGCCAGCCCCGAGCTGCTGCTGCCGACCTATGCCCTGGCCGGCCTGCTCGTCGGCGTGGTCGGCGGGGTGCCCGTCGTCATGGTCCGCGCCTTCCCGGCGGCGATCCGGTTCAGCGGCCTGTCCTTCTCCTACAACATCTCCTACGCCGTGTTCGGTGGGCTGACGCCGGTGCTGGTGCCGCTGCTGCTGGCCGCGGATCCGCTGGCGCATCTGCACTACATGCTGGCGCTGTGCGTGCTCGGCTGCGGGGTCGGCCTGTGGCTGATGCGGCGGGAGGGCCGGTCGCCGCTCACCGCATCATGAGAACCGGGATCAGGCAGGACCGCGCCATCGCGGTGGTGGTGCTGCCGATGATCAGGTTGCGGATGCGGGAATGGCCGTAGGCGCCCATCACCAGCAGGTCGATCGACGCCGCCGCCACCTCCGCCGCGATCACCGCCTCGGGCTCGCCCGGCAGAATCCGGGCGCGGATATCCCAGCCGGCATCGCGCAGCCTGGCCTCGGCGGCATCCAGCTTGGCCTCGGCCTCCTCGTCCGGGCTGCCGGCCATCAGCAGATGGCCCTCCAGCCCGCGCAGCAACTGGCCGTTGGCGATCAGCTCGACCGCCTTGGTCACGCTCGGGCCGCCGTCGAAGGCGATCAGGAAGCGCCGGATCGGCTTGAAGGTGCGGGCGGCCACCAGCACCGGCTTCTTCGCCGCGCGCGCCACCCGTTCGAGATTCGAGCCGAGATGCAGCTTGGCGAAGTCGGCCGCCTCGCCGCGCTTGCCGATGACGATGACGCTGGCCTCCGGCTCGAACTCGCCGACCGTTTCGACTAGGTCACCATTGTAGAGATGGGTCTCGACATCGACGATTCCGGCTTCCCGCAGCCGGGTGCGGCCTTCGTCGAGGATCAGCCGACCGCGCTTCTGCGACAGGCCGGCCCGCTGCTCGTCCATCGCCGCCAGCTCGGCCAGGATGTCCTGGGAATAGGCGACCAGCGTGCCGCTGATGTCGACCGGGATGGTCGATACCTCGCGGCGGCCCAGCACGTGCAGCAGCTCGACCGGCTGGTTCAGCCGCGACGCCGCCCAGGCCGAAAGGTCACAGATGCTGTGGGAGTAGATCGAGCCGTCGATACAGGCGAGGATCTTGGCCATGCGATCGACTCCATGTTGGCCGGGCCCGCGCTGGGCGATCGGCGACGATGGAAGACTGACTCAATGCCGGCCCGGACTCAACAACCTGGGATGGAAGCGCGCCAATCCAAGACCGCGGCGGACCGGGCCGCCTCGACAGCGCCGGAGCGCCTCGGGTCAGGCGGCCTGGTACAGCCGGGTGGTGTCGGCCGGCAGGGAGACGCCCAGGTCGATCACGGCCTTGAGCGGCAGGTGGTCCGAGGCGATCCGCGACAGCGCGCTGCGATGGACGTCCACCTGGCGCAGCACGCCCTGCGGCCAGCCCAGGATGCGGTCGAGCGAGACCAGCGGCAGCGGCGCGGGGAAGCTGGGCGGGCTGGCCTGCAGCGGCCCGAACAACGCGCCGAGCGGCCGCAGCGACGAGCGCCGCCCGGGACGCCATTCGTTGAGGTCGCCCACCAGCAGCGTCGGCATGCTCTCGCCCTCGGCGATCTCGTCGAGGATCATCGTGGCCTGGCGCATCCGGCAGCGCCGGAGCAGGCCGAAATGAGCCGCCACCACCCGCAGGCGGCCGGCGGGCAGTGCCAGTTCGGTGACGATGGCGCCGCGCGGCTCGGCGCCCGGCAGCGTCAGGCGGCGCAGGCGGGTGACCGTGCCGTCCCGCACCAGCAGGGCGTTGCCGTGCCAGCCGTGGCCGTCGGGCAGGTCGGAGACATGCACCAGGTGCAGGCCGCTGTCGCGGCGCAGCGTCTCGGCGTCGAGCAGGCCGGAACGGCGGCCGAACCGGCGGTCGACCTCCTGCAGCGCGACCACGTCGGCGTCGAGCTCGGCGACCACGCCGGCGATGCGCAGCGGGTCGAAGCGCCTGTCCAGGCCGACGCATTTGTGCACGTTGTACGACCCGACCACGACCGTGCGGGCGGGGGCCGTCGGTGTCTCGGGCAGGGTGCCGGTGCGGAAGGATGCGTCGTAGGGGGCCATCTCGGTTCCGAAAGCCGGGACCGTCAGACAGCGCCCGGGACTAACGGGATTTAATCTACCACGGCGCCGATGCCAAGATGCCGCGACGGAATGTACCGCCCCGAGCCCGGCCGCGACGACCGGGACGGCAGGGACCTGCGGGTGCGTGATCACCGGCGGCTCCGTTGCTTATTCCGAAAAAATCGAACAAATCCGTGGTGCACAGAATAAGAACAGATCTGCAGAGATCAGGATATCGTTCTCTTTGTTCTTCAGTGCTGCCGGCTGTGAATAATCGAAGATAATTTCTGAGGATGGAGTTCGGGAAATCATGGACCGAGACGCCGAACCGATGCCAGATCAGCGGCGATACGGCGAGCCCGGCAGCGACAACGTGCTTTATCTGCCGCGTCGAGACGGCGCGAGGGATCCGAAGGGCGACCCGGGCCACGTCGTCCCGCAGGAAGACCAGTACGTGTCCGGAACCCGTTTCGAGGCGCCGCTGATCGTGTATCGCCCCGACGGCTCGCTGAAGTCCGAATGGTGGTTCAGCGCGGATGGCGCCCACCGCATCGACGGGCCCGCCTATGTTCGCCACAACCGGGACGGCAGCCGCGTCGAGCATTGGTACCTGCATCACCGCCGGCACCGAACCAGCGGGCCCGCGGTCATCGAGTGGACCAACGACGGCAGCGTGCGGCGGGCCCAATGGTGGATCGGCGGCAAGGAGGTCACGGAGATCGCGGAATCCTTCTTGGCCGAGGCAGAGGCGCCCTGGCCGCTCGACACGACGGACGAGAGCATCTTTCTCCGCCGCTGCGTCGGCGAGCTGCGCTCCCGTCGCCCGGGTGACGAGGGCATGCGGCCGGAGCCGATCGTGGTCGGCGTGTGCCTGGCCAGCCTGTTCTGGCTGCCCGTGGTTCTGACGGCCGCCCTGCTCTGGGCCTGACCTGTCAGAGGTCGTCCGTCGCCGAGGCCTCCGGGCGCCTGCCCGGCGCCGCCGCCGTGCCGCGCCCGGACCGCGGCGGCTGGCCGAAATGCTTCTTGTATAGCCGATAGAAGGTCGACGCGTTGCTGAAGCCGTAATCCAGCAGGATGGTCGCCACCTTCTTCCTGCCCTGCTCGAGATCGCGATGCGCGGCTTCGAGCCGCAGGGTGATGATGGTCTCGCGCAGGGAAGCGCCCAGCCGTTCGAACAGTCCATACAGCTTTCGTGGCGAGATCTCGAAATGCCGGGCGATGGATTCGGGCGAGAGGTCCCGGCTGCTTAGGTTCTCGGTGATGTGCCTCTTGATCTGCTGGAGCAGCAGCCGGTCTCTGTCGTGAGTCCGAGACGGAACCATCCCGAGCAGATAGGCACGGATGATCTCGACCAGATGGTTGAACGACGGAACCTCCGGGATGGCCGTCAGCTCCGCCCCCTGGTCGCTGGTCATCAGCTCGTTGTGGAACCGGATATAGGTCGTGATCGCCTCGCTGTTGATCACCGCGAGCGCCTCCAGGCCCGGGAACAGGGCGTCGGCGCCCTGGGTGATGTGCAGCCAGTCGAGGAGACAGGAGCGCCCGGACTCCTTCTCCAGGACCAGATCGAAATCGCAGCTGCCGTCGAGGACGACGGCCGCGCCCGGCTTCAGCCGGACGGTCTGGTCCTTGATCAGCAGCGCGCAGCTGTTGCCGGTGGCGATGACGAGGCAATGGTCGGGGGCGGGGCTGCCCAGCGCGCCGCGGCGGCGCAGGATTCCCGGCGTGCAGTACAGCCGCAGGGATCGATGGTCGTCGACGATGCCGAGCTTGGCCGTGACCCGGAACGGCACATCGGTGGTCGGCACGAAGTCCGCGTGCAGCAGGGGCTGGCAGAACTGCGACCGGAAATAGTCGACACCCCCCTCATACAGCATCGAGCCGGATGTCGTGACGCGTTGGCCGGCGGCGGCGGTTTGGTGGGGGATGACCATCGTCTTGCATCACCGGAATGGCGGGAACATCGGAGGGGTCGGCATCCGTCTCCGCGGCCGTCCAGGCGGCGATGAAGGCCGGGGTCGGCGCGCATGCATCCGATATAGCGGGGTTGGTAGACCGGTTGGCGCGACTTGGAATATCGTCCTGCGCAGATGTGATATCAAATTATGCAGGACAATATCGACTGGTGCGCCGCGGGGCAGGCTCCCCCATGCGGAGATGACGGCGCGCCGGATGATCCGGAGTTCCGACATGCACATGCCCATGCTCGCGCCGGCCGGGCGCTTTTCCCATCGGCTGAGCTCTCCGGCAGCCGGTGTGCCGCGTCTCGTGCTTTGGGCGAAGATCTGCTCCAGGCTGGACGGCATGATCGATTTTTACCACTACAAAGAACACTTTCCGGCGATCCGACCATCCAGGCGGTGCGCGGGAACAGGGGTGGCAGGGAACGTTCCCTATGATAACGTCACCATGATGCAGCGGAAACGGTAAGGATTCAGGGGGAATGCCCCCGGTCTTCCAGTTTTTGGAACTCTCTGTCTTTCCGTAATTCAAAATGAATAATTATTTCGATTTCAGGCGGTATAATAAACTTATTGTGATTTAAATTCATCATGCTTAGTTATCCGTGCGGTTCGGAAAGCACAAATCGAGGGAGCCTGTCTGATGAATTGCGTGAACCTATTTTGCTTCCCCGACCAGGCAACGGAAATCTGGTTGAGATGAGACTTTCCTTCGCCGGAGTCGCGGAGTTGCCGATGATGTTTTGTGGCCCCGGAGGCTCGGCAGAGCCCGTCCCGATCGCCTGCGGCGCCGATATGCGTCATGTCCGGGAAGGTGACCTGATGTTCTTCGTGAGAGCAAAGTCCTACCACGGGGCCGAATGACCGCGCCGCACGCATGCCGACGCTGCAGGCATTGAGACATGCAAGAGAGTTCTGCCTGGGGATCCATCCTGTGCGCCGGCCCGGACGAGCATTGCCGGCGGCTGTGCCAGCCGCTGCTCGATTCCGCGCTGGAGCCGCTGGGAAGCCAGTCCGGGGCCGCCAATGTGCTGTTCGGCTTCGTCGGCCGACACCGGGCCATCCAGATCCGCTCGGGTCCCGGCGTCATCCGCCGGCCGGCCGGGGGCTTCTCCCGGCTCGGCGACCACTATCTGGTCCTGGTGCCCTGGAGCGCCTGCCTGCTGGTCAGCGGGGGGCAGAGCTGCGCCCTCGCGCCCGGCATGGTCGCCGCCATCGACGGTGACCGGGGTTTCGAGCTGCAGCTGGTCGACGACGGCGGCGAGGGCCGTGTGGTCGACTGGCTACACATCGCGGCGCCAAGCCTGCCGGAGCTGCGCCGGGTGACCGGCTGCATCGCCATGACCAGCGTCATGCTGGCCCGCTACGTTTCCAGCCACGCCAGGCTGATCGTCAAAGGGGTCGGGGCGGACGAGCCGCTGGCGGCACGGATGCCGGTCTTCGATTACATCCGCAGGGCGATCAGGGACTATGTGCAGCAGGCCGATGCGGCGGAGCCTGAGGGGCCGCGGTCGCTCCACCGGATCCAGACCTTCATCGAGAGCCATGTCGGGCATCCGCAGCTGGGGGCCGATCTGATCGCCCGGGAATTCGGCATCTCCAAGCGCAAGCTGTACGCCGTCGTCGGCGAGAGCGGCGCGTCGCTGCACGACATGATCATGGCGGCGCGGCTGGAGGCGGCGCATCGGGTGATCGAGGCCGGCGGGCAGAAGATGGCGAGCCTGATCCGCGACCACGGCTTCACCAACGCCTCGACCTTCTACCGCAACTACAAGCGCCGCTTCGGCCGGACGCCGCGGGCCGGATAGGCCGGAAGGGCGGTCGCGTCCGGAACTAGGCGGAGTTTCCCGGTGCGCTCCGCGGGACGTCGGTGCTGGCCCGCAGGAGCAGCTGGCTCGACAGCGTTGTCTTCAGCGGCGGCGCGGCGGCGGCATCCTCCAGAAGCTGCAGCATGATCTCCGCGGCGCGGGATCCGAGATCCTGGGTCGGCTGCGCCAGCGTGGTCAGGGGCGGATCGCAGAACGCGCCGACCGCGGCTCCGTCGAAGCCGAGGACCGAGACGTCGCCGGGCACCGCGACGCCGTGCGAACGGACCGTGCCGATGAACGAGATCGCGCCATCGTCGGCGCAGCAGACGATGGCGGTGGGGCGCCGCTTCATCGCCAGATATGACTGCGCCGCCTCGACGCCGGCCCGCAGGCCGTCGTGGAACCCGAGACGCCCGCCATGGCGGGTGACGGCCCGCTCGGGCAGGCCTGCCGCCGCCAGGGCATCGAGCAGCCCGGAAAATCGCTCGGCCTCGTGATAGCTGCCGGCCGGGCCGGCGACGTAGAGAAACGTCCGGTGGCCCAGGGCGATCAGGTGGAGCACGGCATCGCGCATCGCGCCGCGATCATTGGTGATGACGCTTGGGATGCCGGCCGTGCTGCGGTCGATCAGCAGCGACACCACCGGGACATCGGCGTCGGTGAGCGACCGGCGGCCATAGGACGGCAGGACCGCGGCGCCGAACACGACCACGCCGCGGACGGAGCCGCCGAAGGCCTGGCCGAGGATGTGCCGCTCGGCGGCCGGGGAGTTGCGGTTGCAGAACAGCAGGTCGAAGCCGTGCTCCGAGAGGGTGGCGGAGAGGCTCTGCACCACCGCGGGAATGATCTGGGCGACGCCGAAGATGGTGCTCGGGCCTGGCAGGGTGGCCATGATGTTGGTGGATTTGCCGGCGCGCAGGCTCCGTGCCGCGGCGTTCGGGATGTAGCCCAGCTGTTCCGCCGCGGCGGCGACGCGCCGCCGGGTCTCCTCGTTGATCCGGCCGGGAACGGTGAGGGCGCGGCTGACCGTCGAGGTGGCGACGCCTGCCAGGCGCGCGACATCGCTCATCAACGGCCCCGAATTCCGGCCGTCCTTGGGTCGCCTTGGCATGCCGTCCGTGCTCCCTCCGCCCCCGTCTCGTCGATGAAAGAATTGTTGCAAATGTGGCGGGCTGGCGGGGGTGTCCCGGGGGGCTCAGCGGGCCGGAAGAAAAATCTTGCAAACAATCCGACAATCACTATCGTTGGCAAACGATTGCCAAGCATTGGCCGGAACGGATGGAAGGGTTCGTTCCGTAATGCAGGGCCAACCAGACTCCAGGCAGGCGAATGCTGTCTGCCCAGGGGCGATTTTCCCCCCACCCACTTTCACCAACCGACCGATGCGCCGGATAGCGTCCCACGACACCGCCAGGCAAGGCAACTCCGTCTCCGGATCGATCCTCTTCGCCGATGCGGAGGCGTTCGCCCGGCAGGTCTGCGACTCCGTGCTCGGCGCGACCTTCGCGCCGGACGGCGGGGATTTCCGCGCCGCGATCCGGTTCAACCTGGTCGGCTGCAGCGGGGCGGCCCATCTGCGCATCACTCCCGGGGTGCTCACGCGCCCTGGCCGGCCCTGCGACGGGCCGCATTTCCTGGTCCTGGTTCTGCGCGAAAACGGCCACCTGACGGTGGGGGAGACCGGGCGGCCGCTGTCACCGAATTCGGTGGTCGTGATCGGCGGCGATATCGAGTTCAGCCTGGCGCTGTCGGCCGGGACGGCGGGCGCCTGCGAGTTGGATGTGCTCCAGGTTGCCGGGGCCGAGCCGCCGGCCCTGGCCAAGGCGTCCGGCGTCGTGGTCACGACCAGCGCCGCGCTGGCGGACTACATCCTCGGCCTGGCCGATCTGGTTCAGCCGGAAGGCGGCGAGATCGGGCCGTGCCAGCGCGACATTCCGATCTTCGACTATATCGGGGCCGCGATCCGCGACTATCTGGCGGGTGAGGACGGCGAGGACGCCTCGCGCCCCGACCACGGCCTTTATCAGCGGATCAAGGGCTTCATCGCCCAGAACGTGAAGAACCCGGCCCTCGGCGCCGACCTTCTGGCCCGCACCTTCGCCATATCGAAGCGCAAGCTCTACAGCATCTTCTACGACAACCGCGCCTCGCTGCACGAGACGGTGATGACGGCGCGGCTCGAAGCCGCGCGGCGTGAGATCGAGGCGGGCGGGCAGAAGGTCGCGAGCGTGATCCTGGACCATGGCTTCTCCAATCCCTCGACCTTCTATCGCAACTACAAGCGCCATTTCGGCCGCGTGCCGCGCGCCTAGCCGCCCGCATTCCGGCCGGACAGATCCGCCGGCCAGAGGCCAGACTTGTTCAAGAGAATGGCTCGCAATCATCCTCCGTCAGTCCGAATTCGACTTGTAATCGAAAATATAGATTACAGTTTAGTAATATTTTTTGCCTGAAATATGCCGCCTCGCTGCGACGGATGCGCTGGTTGCCACAACAATTGCTCGATTTAGGAGATCGGGCTGCACCAAACGACGTCGCGGGTGATGCAGCATTCAGGAATATGCAAATTACCTTCACCGATATGCAGATGGTCTGGGGAACGATCCACACTCGCGGGGCAATCATTTCGGCGTCCCAGGAATGGACGGCCGCTGGTGCGGGCCGCGGAGACGCCGGCCCACCGCCATCCGGGCAGATCGGTGCCGGGCCCTCTCGGCTCGTCATGAGGGAAGGCGGAATGAACCGGTCGGAAGCCCAGCCTTTCGCGGCCCGGCCTTTCGCGGACGATGCGGCGACCGGCGCCCTGGCCGGGCTCGCTCCCGTGATCCCGGGCGGGTCCGTCGCAGGGATGTCATACCCGATGCCGGGATGGCCGGGTGAGGACCGTCGGCTCCAGCCGGCGGCCGCGCCGTCCGTGCGCCCCGGATGGCAGGACCGGGTTCAGCTCGACCATTATCGCGACGTGCTGGGGTGGGAGCCGTTCCCGCCAGCGCCGCGCGATTTCGCCGACAAGCGGCCGTCGGCGCCACGCGGCGTCTCGACCCTGGCCTATGAGCCGGAGCAGCAGTTCGAGGCCTGGCACGCGCATCACGCTCCGCTGATGGATGTCGGCCTGCCGCCCGGCGTGACGCCCGCGCAAGGCTTCGTCGCCGAGTTCATGACCTGCGGCCTGGGCGGCCTGTGGCTGGCCTATGGCCATGCCGATGCCCATTCCTTCGGCCAGGCCGGGGGAGGGGGGCGGCGCCGCACGCCGGTCGGCTGCTGGCGCCTGACGCTGCTGACGGTCGGGGAGATCTGGGTCGAGACCCCAGACGGCCAGGTCCATATCCGGCCGGGCGATCTGTTCCTGCTGTCGCTGGACGAGCCGTTCCGGGGCCGCGCGACCCACCATGGCGGAGTGTCCCTGACCCTGCCGCGCGACCTGTTCGTCTCTGCCGCCGCGAATTTCGACGCCGCCTCGGGCACGGTCATGACCGGGCCGCTCTCGGCCCTCCTGGTCGATTATCTGCGCAGCCTCGAGGCGCGGCTGATCGGCATGTCGCCGGAGGAGCTGGCGCTGGCGGGGCGGGCCACGGCCGAGATGCTGACGGCCTGCGTCGGGCCGTCCCGCGACCGGCAGGAGCAGGCGCGCAGCGCCATCGCCTCGATCCTGTTCGACCGCGCCCGCTCGCACATCCAGGCGCATTTTGGCGACCCCGAGCTGACGCCGGAGCGCGTGGCCCAGGACCTGCGCGTCTCGCGCTCGAACCTGTACCGGGTGTTCGAGCAGGCCGGCGGGGTGTCGCGCTACATCCAGCAGTGCCGGCTGTTCGCCGCCCATGCCGCCCTGACCCAGGAGAGCGGGCGGCGGATCCAGGACATCGCCTATAGCTGCGGCTTCAAGCTGGCCTCGGACTTCACCCGGGCGTTCCGGCGGGAATTCGGCTTCAGCCCGCGCGAGGCCCGCGACGCCTGGCGCAAGACCGGAAGGCCGGCCGCCGAGGCCGACAATCGGCGGATCGGCCTCGCCCCCGCGGAATGAGCCGGCGGCCGCCGCGGCACACCGGCAGCGGGCATACGAGCGGATTGCCTCTCCCGCTTGCGGGAGAGGTCGGACATCCGAAGGATGTCCGGGTGAGGGGATAGCGCCTCGCCGAAAGCACAGCTCTGCCAGGAGCGAGCGCGTGATCCTCCATCCTGAAACGCCGATTTTGGTGTCGCGGCCGAGCCGCCCTCACCCGGTCTCGCTGCGCGAGCCCGACCTCTCCCGCAAGCGGGAGAGGCAATTTCATAGCGCGCGGAGACTGGGTGAATCCGATAGCGCGTGAGGGAGGCGGACTCATAGAGCCGTCACCGGGCGGACACGCCCGCCTCGCCCGGATTCTCCTCAAATTGCAGGGGCTTGTGGCCGTCGAGACACAGGGGCGGCGCCGAAGCCACGAATGGGACGCCATGCCAATTATTGGGACGCCCAGCGGAGTGACGGCAACCGAGCCGTGAGGAATTCTTGCCTCGTGCGGTTGTCGGACAAGATCGAAGCAACAAGGCCATTCCAGCGGACGCCGGTCGGCGAAGAGAGAATTGGCTTTTACTTCGATTGTCTTCGGTTCGGCGACCGGGAAGGACGCTGGTCCTGGCCAATCCTGTGCGGTTGGCGTGGATCGGTGCTGCGGCCGGCTTGTGCCGGCAGGTCATGCGGGGAGGGGTGGGATGAATCGATCGGATGATCGGTCCCTGGATATCGAAGCGGCGGCGCCGAACGGGCCCGCCGCCGATGCGTTTGCGGACGGGCCGGAGGGACGGCCCCCGGATCCGCGGCACGCACCGGAATCATCCGATTCCTTCATCCATCAGCCGCCGGGCGTACCGGCGGCGCACGCGTTTCAGGCTGGCATTTCAGCGGGGAGTGACATCATGAGCGACACCCAGATCAAGCACAGCGTCCGGCGTCATTCCTCCCATTTCGCCAGCAACTGGGTCGCCGGTGCCGACCAGCCCAGCAAGTCCCTGCGGCGGCGCCTGATGGCGGCGCTGCGCCTGGCGCATCGCGCGCTGGGCATGAAGCGGGACCGGCTGGGTCTCGGGGCCCTCGGCACCGGCGGCGCCGTCGGCGGCGCCACGCTCGCCGTGGCCGGCGCCGCGACGGCGCCGGCCACCCTGTTTGGGGTGCTGCGCCGGGCCAGGGGACTCTACGCCGCCATCTCGCTGGCGACGCTGGTGGCGCAGCTTCCGACCCAGGCCTTCGCGCAGGTCCTCATCGGCCCCGGCAGCACCAATCCCGGCCCCGCCTCGACCGCCGTGGGCACCGGCGCCCACGCCAATGGCCAGAACAGCGTGGCGCTGGGCACCAGCACCACCGCCACCGGCGACGGGTCGATCTCGATCGGCTACACCAACAGCACCAACGGCCTGAACGCGATCGCCATCGGCGTCTTCTCGAACGCGACCGGCACCAACGCCCTCGCCCTGGGTGGAAACGCCCGTGCGGTCGCTGACGGTTCGACGGCCTTCGCCGTCAACTCCACGGCAAGCGGCGTAGGGTCAACCGCTGTCGGCAACACGTCCACCGCCAGCGGGGGGAATGCGACGGCGCTGGGCATCGCTTCGGTGGCCAGTGGGGGGAATTCGACGGCGCTGGGCGTCAGTTCGGCCGCCAGCGGCGGCAATTCGATCGCCGTGGGTTCCAACACCAAGGCGATTGGCGTCAGCTCGTCGGCCTTCGGCGGGTTCGCGCTCGCCAACGCCTTCCAGTCGACCGCAATGGGATTTGCGGCGCAGTCGACCGCCGAGAATGCTGTCGCGATCGGGACCGCGGCCAACGCCAGCGGCCTCGCTTCGGTGGCCCTGGGCCTGGCGGCCACTTCGAGCAACAACAGCTCGATCGCGATCGGCTGGCAGTCGATCTCTTCGGCCGTGAACTCGATCTATCTCGGCGCGCGCACCGTCGCGGGGACGGGCGCCACCGCGCAGAGCGCCATCGGCATCGGCACCGATGTCACGGCCTCCGCCCAGGACTCGCTCGCCATGGGCCGCGCCTCGAAGGCGACCGCCGTGGGTGGCACCATCGCCATCGGGGTCAGCGCCAACGCTGCGGGCCAGGGCGCCGTCGCGGTCGGCCCCACCGCCAGCGCGGCCGGCAACTTCTCGGTGGCCACGGGCAACGGGACCGTATCGAGCGGAGTCGGCTCGGTCGCGTCGGGGTCGGGGGCTCAGGCCACGGACGTTTCCGCCACGGCGGTCGGCAACAACGCGGCCGCCCAGGGCCCGAGCGCCACGGCGCTGGGCGCCGCCGCGGTCGCAAGCGGCACCAATGCGGCCGCGGTCGGCCGTTCGGCCAGTGCCACCGCAGCTGGCTCGATCGGCGTGGGCTCCTTCGCCACGGCCACGGCATTGAATTCCACGGCGATCGGTGCCGGCTCCACGGCAGGAGCGACCAATGCGTTCGCCGGGGGACGTGCGGCCAATGCCGCAGGCCTGGATTCCATCGCCATCGGCACAACGGCCAATGCGACGGCCGCGAGCGCCACGGCGATCGGCGACAGCTCACAGGCGCTCGCGGCCTCGAGCGTAGCGCTGGGCGACACCAACACCGTGGCGGCAGCGGCCGGCCCCGGCTCGGTGGCGATCGGCCACAATTCGGCAGTGAACGGCGGCACCGGCGCGGTGGCGATCGGCGAAGGCCAGGTCGTCACCGGCAATGGCGCCGTGGCGATCGGCGACCCGAACACAGTCAGTGGCACCGGCGCGGTCGGCATGGGCGCCAACAACGCGGCGACCGRCAACGGCGCGGTGGCACTGGGCAACACCAACATCGCGAACGGCCTCGGTGCCGTGGCGCTGGGCAATGCCGCGAACGCCACCGGCACCAGCACCGTCGCCCTGGGCAACGCGGCGGCGGCCGGCGCGAACAACGCGGTCGCGCTCGGCAACGGCGCCACGGCCGGCCAGGCAGGGTCGGTGGCGCTGGGCTCGGGCTCGGTGACGGCGGCCGCGGTCGGCACCGCCAGTACGGTGATCGGCGGCACCACCTACAACTTCGCTGGCGCGACTCCGACCAGGACGGTCAGCGTCGGCGCGGTCGGCGCCGAGCGCACCATCACCAATGTCGCGGCGGGGCGGATCTCCGCCACCTCGACCGACGCCATCAACGGCAGCCAGCTCTTCGCCACGAACCAGGCCCTGGAAGCGAACATCGCGGGCGCGGCCGTCCACTATTACAGCGTCAATGACGCCGGCGTGCACGGGGCGAACTACAGCAACAACGGCGCCAGCGGTGTCAACGCGATGGCCGCCGGTGTCGGCGCCGTGGCGGCGGGAACATGGGCCACGGCTGTCGGTAACCAGGCAAACGCCACCGGAAATGGCTCGGTGGCGCTGGGGCTCGCAGCCGCCGCGGAAAAGACCAGCGACATCGCGATCGGCAACCAAGCCAACGCAACGGGCGGGACCTCCATCGCCATCGGCGCGATCAACCTTGCGTCAGGCCCCAACTCCATCGCCCTCGGTACGGCAGCCGGCAGCACCGCCTCAGCGACCACGGCCATCGGCAATCGGGCAGGCGCGACCGCGGTGAACGCCACCGCGGTGGGCAATTTCGCTCGCGCTGACGGCGTCAACGCGGCGGCCTTCGGCAGCGAGGCCAATGCCGGCGGGAACCAGTCCGTCGCATTCGGTGACTCGGCGAATGCGTCGGCCACCCAGTCGGTCGCGATCGGCGTGCTCGCCGCGGCCGGGGGGGCCAGCGGCTCGACCGCGATCGGCGCCAATGCCAATGCCAGCGCCACCAACAGCCTGGCGCTGGGCGTCTCCTCCAACGCGTCCGCCCAGCTGGCCACGGCGGTCGGCCCCGGCGCGCAGGCCGCGGACACCAACACCGCGGCGATCGGCCCGAACTCGCATGCGACGGCGCAAGCGGCCTCGGCGTTGGGCTTCCAGGCGAATGCAACGGGCCTCAATTCGACGGCGGTCGGCGCCGGGTCGGTCGCGTCCGGCGCGGCGGCGGGCGCTTTCGGGGTCAGCGCCAACGCCAGCGGCACCAGTTCTCTGGCCGTCGGCGGCGGCGCCATCGCCTCATCGAATTTCGCGGCGGCCCTCGGCCGCGCTGCTCAGGCGACCGCGGCGAACGCAACGGCGGTCGGCGTCCTCGCCAACGCGGCAGGCGCGAATTCGACGGCGGTGGGCAACAGCTCGCAGGCGCTGGCAGCGTCGAGCGTGGCGCTGGGCGACACCAATACGGTGGCCGCTGCGGCCGGCCCCGGCTCGGTTGCGATCGGCCATAACTCGAAGGTGAACGGCGGCACCGGCGCGGTGGCGATCGGCGAGGGCCAGGTCGTCACCGGCAACGGTGCGGTCGCGATCGGCGACCCCAACACAGTCACCGGCACCGGCGCCATCGGCATGGGCGCGAACAACACCGCCAACGGCACCGGCGCCGTGGCGCTCGGCAACACCAACATCGCCAACGGCCTCGGCGCCGTGGCGCTGGGCAACGCCGCGAACGCCACCGGTACCAGCACCGTCGCTCTGGGCAACGCGGCGGCGGCCGGCGCGGGCAACGCGATGGCGCTCGGCAACGGCGCCACGGCCGGCCAGGCCGGCGCCGTGGCGCTGGGCTCGGGCTCGGTGAC